>CAZTAR010000031.1:0-18796 GCA_964611695.1 uncultured Planctomycetaceae bacterium
GGGAATGCGGCTCCTTCCGCACTCACTTGACCGGGTCGAAACACACCTACAGCATAGACCTTCGACGATGAAGATTCAACCGAAGCTTTCCATTTATCGGCCAGCTGCAACCCGGCGCCCTTATCGGGCGCTCGCGCATTCATCGACCTTGCAAGGCACTTCGGATGAGAAGATCAGGTACGATGTTGAATGCCATCGCAATGGCCGCTGAGCGGATGGTGCGTCCACTATTCTGGGGCTTCCCGAATTGCAAGCACTTGGTTTTGGCTGGGGCAAGAACCGCGTCAAAGTGAGAGTTATAGGCCCTAGAATCCCAGGCCTATCGGGCCACAACGTTTCCAGAAGCCGATGAGATTGCCCTCGCCTGGAGCGACTCGATTAGGCTATCTCAGCCAGTTGCTCGTCAGATAAAAAGGTGCACTAACCTCCTTCACAGTCGAACCCAAGAGCAAACTCAATAATCGTGAAGCAGCCGGCTCAGAGGGTGAGAAGCAGGTCGATTCTCGCGTGAAGCTCATCCACGGCTTGAACCATTGCCCGATTGATCGCTTCTTGTCCCGTCGCCCCGCCACTGGGGGACCACTTTCGCACTTGCCGCTTCAGCTTTTCCAATTGCGGTTTGCTGCTCGTGCTCAAGAGGAGTTGCTTGAGTCTCGTCGCATTGACGGAGTTGTCCGGCATGGTGTGCTCCAGGTCACAACAGGGCCATTCCATGTGCTGCTGTACCGCCACTCGAAAAAAATCCTGAGGAGCCTCCGACCTGCAAGGCCGACTTTTGCGATGTGGAAACCGTCCTCGTTCCCCGTCGGCCCCTGTGGGCCGGCGTGACAGCACTTCATGCACCATCAACCCTAAGAAACCCCTACTGAACAAACGCACGAATGCTTCGGCCGTATTCAATCGCCCGACTGACGACCTCCTCCGAAGACTCCCGGACCATGAGGTGATCGCCGTTCAGCAGATGGATCATCGTATCCGGCGTCTTTTCGATAATCTTGATGAGTTCCGCATTGAGAACAATCTGCTCGCCATTCAAACGCGTCACGGTAATCATGGCTCTCCTTTCACTCGCAAAGCAATGCCGACTTTCGTCAGCCTAGTGTTCCGTCAAGCGTCATATGAGGGATACGCGGGCAACGTGTGTGCCACTGGCGGCTTGTCCGCCAGTGCGAAATTACCAACAACCGCTCACAGGACACTGGCGGGCCAGCCGCCAGTAGCACCCATCATTCGACCGGTGACAGAGCACTAACTTGCCGCGTGGCGCCATTTCCACGGGGAAACTCCGCCCCGGTTCGCCGGAACTTCACTCAAGTACTCTGATTCATCGGGCGCGATCACGAGCGATCCAACGCCCCAACCTCTTGGTTTACCGCCGTGCCAATACGAGCAATTCCTGAAGCAATTGATCCGAGGTCGACACGACTCGGCTCGCCGCCGAAAACGCGGTCGACGAGGTGATCAAACTAATGAACTGCCGCGACAAGTCAACGTTGCTCAGTTCGAGCGATCCCGCGCTGATCTTCCCGGCCCCGAGTTCCAACGGCGCGGTAATCCTCGCTTCACCACTGTTGGGCCCGATGAAGAAGACATTGTTGGAGCGCGCCAACAATCCGGCCGGGTTGGAGAATGTCCCCAGAGCGATCTGCCCGATTGTCTGGTTCAAGCCATTGGTAAAGGTGCCGGTGATGATACCGTCCTGCCCGATGTTGAAGTCGATCAGCGTGCCGGTGGCGAAACCATCTTGAAAGCTCATCACGAGCGAGGAGGAATCGACATTGAGTCCGCTCAGCCGAGCCATATCCAATACCAGGGGAAGCGGGTCCGTCGCGCCGGAGTCAACACGGTCTATCACGATTCCGTTATTGGGCGATTCGACGAATTGGCCATTGGCGTCGAACGTGAGGGTGCCGGTTCCGACATCGAACTTGACGTCGGAGTCCTCGGAAGCCTGGGCATAGAACCTCCATGTGCTGCTGGCGGTCGTCCGATCCTCAAGAACCATCGTCAGGTCCACGGACAATGGCGTGCCAAGGGTGTCGTACACAATGAAGGACGTGTGCGCACTCTCGCCATTGGCGGCCTGGGTTTCCGAGAAGGTAAACGGAATCTGCGTGGCGCCACTACTCAGAAGTGTGCCGGGCTGAATCGAAAGGCCGTTTTGGGTGCCTGCGTTGCCACTGAGCTGGAGCTGTCCTGCCGCCGTAACGGAAACACCGGGCGAACCCGCAACGCCAGCCGTGGTATCAATTCCCAAGACGTCATCCAGCCATGCGAGCAGATCATTCACGGTCGTGCCCGTGGTCCCGACGGTAAAAGATTCACTGGGCACGTCGCGGCCACCCCGTTTGACACCGTCCACCGTGATGACGTCACCATTCACGAAGAGCGCCGCGCCGGCAGGCTCTCGCACCACCGTCAACGCGGTCCCTCCCACGATCGGAACACCGACCCCATCGTGGAGAACCTGCGACTGGAGAATCGTGCCTTGCGTCGCCACCGTCCCGGTCGAGTCGAGGGTGCCGTCCAACTGCACGGACGCGGTGGCCCGGGCCGTCGTCAGCGTTCCCAATGGAATGTTGACGTCGTTTAAGGCGCCCGGGATCAACTCAAAATCCTTGTTGACCGAGTAGCCCTGCACGAAGAAACCGTCCGCGGAAATGAGACGTGAATCGGCGCTCAGACTGAATGCGCCGTCTCGACTGTAAACCTGTTCATTTTCAGGAGTCCGCAGAACAAAGAACCCGTCGCCCTCGATGGCCAGGTCGCTCGGCACGCCGGTTGTCTCGATCGCACCCGGTGTGAATGTCCTCTGAATCGCGCCGACCGTGGAACCCAAACCGATTTGCATCGGGTTCGTGCCGCCCTGGGCATCCGTGGGCTTTGTGCCCGCGGAAATCGTCCGCGCGAATTGCGTTTGGAACAAACTCCGCGAACCCTTGAAGGCGGTCGTGTTGAGATTGGCGATGTTGTCACCGATAACGTCCAGGCTGAACTGGCTACTGTTCAAACCCGACAAACCCGTATAAAGAGCAGATGTCAAACCCATGGCCACATTTCTCCGTTGGCGATGTTGGTATCGAAGTCGATCCGATCTAATCAGTTCTATTGGTCATGCAGCGGCCGACGCAACCTGTGGCACCGGCGTCTCGCCGGTGGGGCCCAGCCCACGCTCGTGCAAGAATCCTTTCTCGCACTTCGGCCCACGGGATCCAATCCCGCAAGCATCAGTGGTTTTGGAATTCCATCGATCATATTCCCACGCTGACGCGCGGCGCTAGCAGGGTGTCAAGCACGCTCAAGGCGGCATCCACCCCTTCCGAAGCTTTCCGCTCGTTCGCTTGAGTCGTCGGCCTGTACGTTTTTGCCGCTTCCTTGATCGCTTTCGCAGCGGCAGCCGTATCGTCCCCGTCAGTCTCCTCCTGCTCCTCTGCCTCTTCATTAAGGCCGAGTTCTTCCTGCAATTTCGCCAGGATGTCCGGGGGCAGGTTCTCCACGAGCGTCACTTGATCGACACTCGACGCCGGCACCGATTGACCATTGTGCAATTCCAGAATGGCCTCTCCGTCCTTGTCAAACCGAACGCCAATCACAAGACCTTGGAGTTCGTAGCTTTCACCGGCGCCATTCGTGACCGTGCCCGCGACATAGTGCCCGATGAGGGCGGCGACGGCGCCGAATCGCTGCTCACCGGAAAGCAATTCCAATGTCTTGTTCAGATTCGCCGAGTCCTCCATCTGACGCATCGACGAGAGCTGTTGCAGCAATTGCTGATTGTCCGTCGGATTCATGGGGTCCTGCGACTGAAGCTCCGCAATCAATAGCTGGAAAAAATCCTCGGCGCTCAGGTCATCGAAACCACGCGTCGTTGCTTGTGTCGTGGTGGATACAGCAGGGTTGCTGGCTCCTAACGCTGACGTCTCCATCGTCTGCACCTTCATGGTTCAGCGATCTTCGCATCCGCTCCGCGGCGCGATTCACGCAACTAGATCAAGCGACAACTCCGTTGTCGCGGTTTCATCGAGTTCGATCCCATCTTCCATCAGGGATGCCTGCATTCCCTCCGCATCCTCCAGGCGTGCGGTGGATTCGGTATCGGACCGCGCGTCGGAAGATTCACCAGAGGGATCATCGTGCAACGAACCCCCATCCCAGTCACCCGGCTGTCCAATGTCGCTCTGCTCCTGGTTCGCTCCGTTGGCCGAGTTGCTGTCTTGACCGCTCGTGTTCGCCTCTCCCGAGGTCGGAGCTTTGACAACCACCTCCACACGATCCATCCGAATGCCGTGCGAAGCCATCGTTTCACGCAGCTCATTCATGCGAGACTCGATCAGCTTCGCAACCGCCTGCGTTTGAGCCTCGACCTGCAACGTCATGACCTGCTGGTGCATGCGAACCTGCACCTTCAACTGCCCCATCTCGGGCGGATCGAGTTGCATGGTCACGTTGAACCGTCCCGCACCTTGCGAAGCCCTCAACATGCGCGCGGCTGCGGATAAATCCTCGGCTCCGTCGACGCCGGAGACGAGTGCTTCACCCACACTCGTTGCCGGAGCGCCGGAAACAGCTGCCGTCCCCAACTGGCTGATACCCGGTCGCGAAACACTCGCCGACTGCGCCGCAGAGGCAGTCGCGTTGTCCGACTGCCCGGACCCATCCGCGCCGGACAACATGAACCGAGAGATGGCCGCGGCCGTCTCATCACCCGATGCCCCGCGAATCGACAAGGAGGTTATTAACGACTCTTTCTCCCCCCCCGGCGTCGAGAAGGTCTGCAAGCGAGCCTGAGCCGCGTGACCCGTCTGGACTTGGACCTGAACAGGCGGCTGCTGCTGCGAACTTGGGTTTTGTTCGCGCGTGCCACCCTGCAAGCTCCGTTCGAGTGACAACCGGACCTTACGCTGATGAATCGTCTCCTGTTGAACCACCGGCGCGGGATCACCCTTGCCGCGCTTCGTCTCCTCGGCCTGGGTCACGGCTTCAACCGATTCACCCGCCTGGGCATTCGATTGTGGACTTTGTCTCAGATTCCGATTGTGGCTGTCCGCGGAAGTCTGCTCGGTGTTTGCCTGGCCGCGCACTTCCGGCGAACGCTCCTGTGATGGAAGTGCCGCCTCCTCCGCCGAAACTTGGGTTTGCGTGGAGCCCGACTTCGTCTGAGCGGCGGACAGATTCTCTACCGGCGATTCCGGCATGACTCGCCCGACCGCTTCGGAGGCCGATTGGGTTGATCCAGGCGACATGGCCTGAGCTGTGTCGCCGGACACCGTCGCAGTCGCCGGTTGTCGAACACCGGGCTCGCCGGTCTCAGGAACAG
Source organism: uncultured Planctomycetaceae bacterium (assembly GCA_964611695.1). Lineage (GTDB taxonomy): Bacteria > Planctomycetota > Phycisphaerae > UBA1845 > UTPLA1 > CAZTAR01. Next base: position 5,318 of record CAZTAR010000031.1, read on the forward strand.
TTACGGAAGAGGAAATAGCCCCGGAATTGTGTGCCGATTGGGAAGTGCTTGTCGCGGTTGCTTCAGCTTTTCCCGCGCTACGCGCCTCAGCCTCGGATGTTGCGGATTCGAGTGCCGCCGCAGCAACATCGGAGGAAACAGGAGACTGACCCTGTGGATCGACCGACAAGGATTCTTCGCCGTGGTCAACGCGGCCGGATTCTCCCTCTTCGTCAAGGTCATCCGATTCGGTCCGTCGTTCGTCGCGTTGTCCGAGAGATTCGTCTGACTCGTCCAGATCGTCCAACTCGTCCAGATCGTTCAACTCGTCGAGCTGGTCCAACTCGTCCAGATCGTTCGATTCGTTCCGCGGCGCACGACCAAAGCGCGCTTCATCCAGGAAAGTACCGAACGTGCTCTCCGATGTGTCGGACCGTCTTCCGACGCGAGCCGAGAAGTCCGTCGCTAGCCGCCCAATCGTATCAGGGGGTATAAACTGAAGCCCCATGGATAAGGCTTTCTGTATCTGCTATTTGCCGGCATCCAGGACCTCCGCCTGTTTTGCATCGCGCTCACTTAGTTTTCCCAAGATGCGTCCGATCCACAGACGCTCTTCACCGTTCTTCGCACAAGCCTGGACGATTTTCGCGGCCTTGCGTTCGTCCAAAGCCATCAGGATGCGAACGACATCCGCATCGTTCTTCTGCCTCAACAAGTTTTTCGCTTCACCAGCCTTCAGACCGGAGATGATCTCCAACTCCCGTTTCAGACCGCTGTTGCCCTCTGCCTGTGCACGAAGTTGAACCTCCTGTTCAAACCGCTGTTTGGATTCTTTGAGGGCCTCACGCTCCTGGAGTAGGGCAAGTTGCTGTGACTCCAGAAGCCCCCAGGCATTATGAATCTCCCGTTCGCGACGGACCAGTTCGATCCGGTACTGTTCCTCCACCTGCTCGTTTCGCTGAATCCGCTCGCCGGCTGATTTCGGCACTTCATTGCCCGTCGTGTCATCCTCAGCAGCATCAGCGTCCTCCCCTTCTCCCTTCAAAACCGCCATCGCTCCCTGCACCCGTTCCGGCGTCAGCCATCCCTGACTCCAAGCGATTGCCAACAGGCCGAACAACACAGCCAGATTCACAACCGCAACCACCGACGCAATGGGCCACAGACGCTTCACAACTCTTCCGAATCCTCACAAAGCAGAACGCGAGCGTGCCGTGTCACGTTCAGGTCATCGACTTCAGATTGCTCCACCCTGGCAAGCTCCGCGAGATACGCCTCGCGCTGCCGCTGCTTGAGCTGGTCCAGTACCTTGCTGCTTTTCCGAGCCTCGGCAAGTTCCACACGCTCTTGTGCGAGCATCGTTTTGTGGGCGGCAATCGCCGAATCCGCCTCCAGCACGCCACGCCGCAATCGGATCATCCAATGGCGACCGGCCTTCAACTCATCCACCCGCATCTGGGAACCGCCCAAAAGCGATCGCATCACGCCCGTCTGGTCCGTAATGCGCGATTCCAGCCGGTGCTTCTGCGCTTCGATTTCCCTGATCTTGCTGAGGCGCGCGGCGACAACCCGCTTTTGTTCGTCCTCCCGCTGACGGCGAAGTCGCAGGAGTGTTTCCAACCGGAATGTGTAGCCTCTTGCCATTACCGACCCCCTGTCGGCAGTTTGCCGGTCTGCGTCACGCGCGGTTGCTTCGCCTGTTGAATCGTCGCCGCCGCTTCATCGATTTGGGCGGATAGCGTCATCAGGGCGGAGTTCGATTCGTCGAAATCCACCCCCGCGCCAATCGCCTGCCGCATGAAAGCCTCAATCGCGGGCCGCATCTTGATCGCCAAATCAAACTCCGGATTTGTCCCCGGGGCATACGCGCCGATGTTCACGAGATCCTCGATCTCGTTCCAGACCGACAGCAACCGCTTCACCCGAGACGCGGCCTCCAACTGCTCCTGCCCCACGATATCAGGCATCACACGGCTGATGCTGTCGAGAACACTCACGGCGGGATAGACACCACGATTGGCGATGCGTCGAGAAAGCCAGATGTGGCCGTCCAACGCGCCACGTACAGCATCTGCCACCGGCTCGTTGATGTCGTCGCCTTCGACCAACACCGTATACAAACCTGTAATGGAACCCGATTCCGTCTTGCCGCTCCGTTCGAGGAACTTCGGCAACATGGCAAAGACACTCGGCGGATAACCCTTCGTCGCAGGCGGCTCACCGGCCGCGAGACCAACCTGACGGCCCGCCATCGCCATCCGCGTAATGGAATCCATCAGCAACAACACATTCGCCCCTTGGGCGCGGAAATACTCCGCCGCGGCCACGGCAATGTTGCACGCACGAATCCTGAGAGGTGGCGACTGATCCGACGTACTCACCACGACAACAGAGCGTTTGAGACCGTGCTCGCCCAGGTCTTTGGTGATAAAGTCCCCGACTTCTCGGCCACGCTCACCCACCAAAGCAACGACGGAAACATCCGCAGCCGTATAGCGAGCCATCATTCCCAGAAGAACACTCTTACCGACGCCGGTGCCGGCGAATATGCCGAGTCTCTGACCACAGCCCGCCGTCAAAAGCGCATTGATCGAACGAATGCCAACGGACATCGGCGAATCAATCGGACGACGCTCGACAGCAGTCGGTGCGGCTCGGTGCAACGGGTAGTAGGTGTCAGCGGTGATTGCCGGACCGCCGTCACACGGACGACCGAGGCCGTCGAGCACGCGGCCGAGCAATGCCTTTCCAACAGCGACTTTCTGAGAGTCCGTCACAAACCGAACGCGATGGCCTTTCGTGACGCCGTGCGCATCCACGAGCGGCATCAACAGCGTGATGTCCCGCCGAAAACCGATCACCTCCGCAGGCACGATCCGATGGGAGGCCACAACGATCTCGCACATCGAGCCGACGGGAACTGGCAGCCCCGCGACCTGCACGGTCATGCCCGTAACCGCCAGAACGCGGCCGCTGACGCCGAGCGTCGGCGCCAATCTCGCGGTCTCGATTTGTTCGGCAAGGATCGTCATGATTCGATCGCCAACTCCTGCAGACGCTGGCGCCACTGATGGACCAACGCATCAGCTATTTTCTCCACGCGCGATGCGGCGGTTGCGTCAACCTTGCTGTCGGCGCTCTCGACAACCACTCCGCCGCGTCCGACAGAATCGTCTTCCACAATCTGAAAGTGCCCTGAGGCTTTCATCTTCCGCTGCAAGTCGGATGTCAGGCTCTCGACAGCGGACCACTCAGCCGGATGAGCCCGCACGACAACCTCGGTCGCGCCGCGGAACATCTCAAGGGCGGCTTCACAGGCCCCGGCGGCCGATTCGGCGGCAGCGCCCTCGATCTCCGGCAGCCTTTCGACAAGACGCCTGGAAATCACAATCGCCAGAATGATCACATCGCGACGAGCCGCCAGATATAACTGGTCCCGCCGCGAATTGAATTCGTCCACGAGCGAGTTCAAGGTATTGATCAATGACGCCTGGTCCGCCGCAAACTGGGTTTGGGCCTGGGACAGCCCCTCCGCATGGCCGGCGCACCGTCCCTCGGCGATCCCCGCTTCATACCCTTCCTCACGCGTCTGCCGCAAGACGGTCTCCCGCTCGACCTCGATTTGCGCCCGCGCCTGCGCGACGATTTCCTGCGCCTGTGCCCTGGCGGAATCGAGCATCGCCTCCGCTTGCCGTGAGATGTCGCGCAAATCGAGGCTGTACATTCCCCGCGACAACATCCTCGCATCACCAGCCTTGATCACGGCACTGCTCATATAATCAGTTCCTTCTCGCCACCACGACCACCGATGATGATGTCGCCCGAATCCTCCAGCCGCCGGACAATGTCCACGATCTTCTGCTGGGCCATTTCGACATCGCTGAGCCGCACCGGGCCCATATACTCCATTTCCTCCTTGATCATCTCCACGGCCCGGTCGGACATGTTGGAAAATATCTTCTCCTTCAACTCGTCCGTCGCGGTGCGAAGCGCCAACACCAGGTCGCTCGTCTCGACCTCCTTCAGGACCGTCTGAATGCCCTTGTCGTTGACAAGCAGGACGTCCTCGAAGACGAACATTAAACGCCGAATCTGCTCGACCAACTCAGGATCATCTTCGCCCAGCGATTCGAGGATACCTTTCTCAGTCGTGCGATCCGTCAGATTCAGAATCTCGGCGACCGACTCGACACCGCCGGCACGCTGCAAACCATCGGCCATCAAACCGCTGAGCCGGTGCTCAAGCCCGCGTTCGACCTCTTTAATGACTTCTGGACTGGTCTGCTCCATTTGCGAAATGCGGCGGATAACCTCGACCCGTTTCTCATCCGGCAAGCCAACGAGAATCTCACTCGCCTGATTCGCCGCCACATGCGACAAAATCAACGCGATCGTCTGCGGATGCTCGTCCTGAATGAACGCCAGCAGGTTCTCTGTCTCGGCCTTCTGAAGGAATGTGAACGGCTTAGAGTAGAACTGATGCTCGATCTGACCCATGATCCGCTCGGCTTCCTCCTTGGAGAGAGACTGAGAAAGCAGTGCCCGAGCATAGGACAACCCCCCCGCTTCCGAGTAGGTCCTCGCCAAAGCGAGCGCGTGAAACTCTTCGATGATCGCCTGCCGTTGTTCCTCCGTCACAGGGCCGAGATTCGCGATCTCACGGCTCACGGACTCGACTCGTTCTTCGTTGAGTGATTTGAGCACACCCGCAGCCGATTCTTTGTCTAATGTGACGAGGAGGATCGCGGCTTTTCGAATGCCCGAAATATGCTCGTCAGCACCTGCTTGTTGTTTGGCTGCCACCATTGCCGTGCCTGCCTCCTAATGCAGTTCATGTTGCCGCGTTGCACCCGACCCCGGTATTGGAGGTCGAAGCTTCCGGCAAAGCGAAGATCGTCTTTGCCCGCCTGTCCGCCTGCCCCTTGCCTGCCTGCCTGCCCGCGACAACGTGGCACTTTGTCGGTCCCAAGTATCTCGCTCGACCCACCCGGGCGCCGACCGCGCCTGTCTTAGGGTCTTCAAACGAAAATTAACTCGATGACTCGATCCAATGTTCCAAAATCGCCGCCGAGCTTGCCGGATCCTCCTCGACCATCTGGCTGATCTGTTTGGCGATCTGTTGGGTTCGTACCATGTTCTCATCGACCTCGTGGCCGACCAAAAGTCCTTCCATGCCTTGCGCTTCACCCACGGTGACCGGCCCCGCTCCGAGACTTTCGAGCGGAACTTCCTCTGCCATCCCCACCGACGACATCCCGCCCATGCCAACCCCGCCGAAGCCGCCGATTCCACCACCTTGTCTCCCGCGACCCCCGGATGCCGCCGCCGCGGCCGGACTCGACACGGCAATCGCTGCCTGAGCTTTCTTCGCAACGCGGAACACCATGAACAAACTGAACGCGGCCAGTAGCCCCAAGCCTATTTTGGGGCCGTAGCTCTTCGTCATGGCCAGGAAGTTCAGCCCACCCGCCAACTCCGTGACGGGTTGCGCCTCTTCAGTCAGATCGGGATACCACCGCACAACCACCTGGTCGTCCTCGGTAGCGTCGATCAACGGTTTGATGATTTCGCTAATCCTCGGCAACTCAAGGGCGGCGATGTTCTCAACTGCGGCAACTGACGTATCCTCCGAACCCTGTTCTTGAAGCATCCGTGCAAGATAACTACGCGGAACACTGACAGAGGCCGCCAACCGCTCGAGATACCCTTTTCGCTTATCAGTCACCGTGCTCGTGACATCCCGCTCGCCCTCCATCGAAGTCTCAGACTTCTCCCGGGTACTCGACGTTCCGCCGCCGCCATCGCTCGTCCCCCGACCGACGTTGGGCTTCACGCCAGGCCCAGTGGCGACCGCGCCGTTGTTCATTTCCTCACTCTCAGAGGTTTCTTTATTCACAACCGCTTTGCCGAGCTTCTTCTCCTGAATCTGCTTGTCTTCGGATCGCAACGTGGCGTGCACATCCACGAGAACACCAGGGATGTACTGCAACTGGTGGTATATCTTCTGTGCGTAGTGCTCTTCGTGCTTGCGTTGCATCTCCAGATGTTCCGTCGGCATGGCCTCGTCCGCATCCGGTGGACGGTAGAACCGCGTCCCGTCGGTAATCTTGACGTTCTGCGGCATCATGCCGCGAACCGCCCCCGCGACGAAATTGGCAATGGCCCCGACACGCTGCTTGCCCAGTGTCTGGCCGCCGACAAGCGTGACATGCACGCTGGCCCGCGAAGCTGCGCCGCCCCGGCTGATAAAGCCCCGTTGCTTGGGAACTTCGATCAAGACCGTTGCGTCCTGAATTCCCTGAAATCGCCCCAAGACCCGCGAGAGTTCGGTCTCCAGGCCGCGAAGTTGCTTCCACTGGGTCTTCTGATCGCTCTCAAACACGTTCTCGTCCTGAACGAGCGATTCATAACCCAGACTCGTGTCGCGCGGCATCGCGTTGTTCTGCAACAGCACGGCATGGGCACGGCGACGTTCATTCTCGTCGCCGCGAATGAGGATTCGATTACCCTCGACCTTGGTATCGAGGCCGACCAGAACCAACTGCGCCTCGACCTGCTGCATTTCCTGAGGAGTCAGGTCCTGGGGCAACAACTCGGTCCAGACAGCCTGGCTGCTCCATTGGATCATCATCCACGTCGCACCGCACAGGACGACGAGCAGCAACATGACAGCCGCCTTCTGAGAGATGGACAGCCCCCGAAGTTGCTCACCGATGTACTTGGTTTGTGCGTTAAGAAATTCCATCGTAATCCGTTACGAACCACCATCCACAAGACGCAAACCTGACTAGACGCGCATCTGACTCAACTCCTGGTAAGCCTCCGTCAGCTTGTTGCGAATCTCCATCAATAAATCGAAGGCGACGCCCGCCTTTCGCGTAGCCGTAAACACCTCGGCCATGTTGTCCGTCTCACCCGTCAGCAGCTTCTGCACCCCGGCGTCGGCCTCGGTCTGCAATTGATTCACCTTCTCCAGGCTCTCCATGAGATACGCCTTGAACTCCTTGGCCGGCGCGTCCCCGGGCCCTGTCGGCGCAACCGGCTCCGGAGAAATGGGGGACTGAATCGGTCGAAGAGGCAACATACCGCCGGTACCGATAGTCGGATCAGCCATGGTTGAACTCCTCCGTCATCGTGGCGAACAACCCGATGGGCCGCCCGACGAAAAGCCTTCGTTACCCCAAAATCCGAAGCGTGCTGGCAATAATCGATTTCGTCGCGTCAACAGCCGTGAGATTCGCCTCGTACGCCCGGACAGCAACCATCGCGTTGATCATCTCCGTGGACGTATCAACGTTGGGATAAAGCACAATCCCGTCGCCATTCGCATCGGGATGTCCCGGATCAAACACCTTCCGCGGCTTACTCTGCGTGTCCTCGACGACCTTCTCGACGTGGACACCCGTCCCGCCAAGGCCGTCTCCCTCCGCGAACAGCGCCACACGGCGCAGGTACGGACCTGGCTTCCCGTCGCTACGTTGCGTCGCCTGCGCGTTGGCGAGGTTCCCGGCGATCGTGTCGATCCAGGTTCGCTGTGCCACCAAGCCGGAAGTACTAACATCCAATGCGCCGAACATAACCAATCACCTCGACAAGGCAGGCAAAGACAACGTCGCTATCGGACACGACCTCGAATCGCCTTCGACAGTCCCTCAAAACGGCCCTGGAGCAACTCCGCTGCCGTTTGATTCATCATCGTGTTCTCCGCGAGCATCGCCATCTGTCGCTCGATCCTCGCGTTCGTGCCGTCCTGAAACAGCAGGTTCTCGACAGGTCGCTCACTCGGTGTCACACGAAGGTGACCCGTGGACGGATCGGCCGACAACTCACCCGTCTCCCGCATTTGAAACTCGCCGCCGTGCTCGGCCCGGCTCGCCGAAGCCTCTCGCAAGGCGGATTGAAACGAGGAAACGTCCAGTTGCTTCGTGCGATAGCCCGGCGTCAGAATGTTCGCGACGTTATCCGCGAGCATCTTGTTTCGCGCCTCCGTGAAGGCCAGCGTCTTCTCCAACATGGGAAACGCCCCACCGCTGGTGATCTCCGTCAAAAACATCGCACACGTACTCCAAGACAACGGGCGCAAACCCGCTTCACACCCACAAGAGGCAAACCCCATGCCAGTAACCGCAATCGCCTTGCGATTGCCAAGAACTCCCTTGTTATCTGAACCTCATCGCCGACACCGGCAAACCTTGCCGAGACGCGCAATTCTTGCGCTTCTCACCAGCCAGGCGATCAACTCGCCCGACGCTGATTCTGCTGACTCGCCAACGCCGCCTCTTCACGCCATCGCTTCAATTTCATACCCAGTGTCCGCACGCCGATCCCCAGCGCCTTCGCCGTCTTCTCCCGATGGCCGTTGAACCGCACAAGCGTCTGTTCGATCAAGCCGCGCTCCATATCCTCAACCATATGCCCTGGCCGCATCGGCCGGTTTCCGCACTCGAGCTTCATCTCGGTCGACAGCCACGGTTCGATCAAAGATGCGTCGATCTCGTCTCCCGTGCTGAGCACCAACGCGCGCTCACAGACGTTCTGCAACTCGCGAACATTACCGGGCCAGTGGTAGCTCTCCATCACACGCAGCGCCTGCGTCGAGACTGCCTTCGGCCGACGCCCCTCCCGCCGTGCGATTCCACCGATAAAGTGCTCAACAAGCTCAGCGATATCATCACGGCGATCTCGCAACGGCGGCAGTGTCACCGGTAAGACACTCACGCGGAAAAACAAATCCTCTCGAAAACGCCGTCGGGTCACCCAGTCCGCAAGATCGCGATTCGTTGTGACAATCACGCGAACATCGGCCCGCTGGGTGATACTGCTGCCGACGCGCTCGAACTCGTGCTCCTGAAGAACACGCAGCAATTTGGCCTGAATCGGAAGCGGAACTTCGCTGATCTCATCAAGCAACAGCGTCCCGCCGGCCGCAAGTTCAAAACGACCCTTGCGAAGCTTGTCCGCGCCGGTAAACGCGCCTCGCTCATGACCGAATAGTTCGCTCTCCAATAGTGACGCCGATAGGGCCGCACAATTCAAACACATGATCGGGCCATTCGACCGCAGTGACGCAGCATGAATCGCCCTGGACACTAGTTCCTTGCCGGTCCCGCTTTCGCCTTGAATGAGAACCGTGGCCTGGCTCTTGGCCACACGCTCGATTTGCGAACGCACCTGCTGCATCACGCGACTGCCCCCAACAAGCCGAGAGTCCGTCTGCATGTCATCAAGGGTGGCTCGCAAGACCTCGTTCTCACCGCGCAGCCGTGCCATCGACGCGGCACGCCCAACGACCAAGGCGATCGCATCCGCCTCGAAAGGCTTCTGGATATAGTCGAATGCGCCACGTTTCATCGCCTCGACGGCGGTCGGCACGCTGGCATACGCCGTCATCAAGACGAAGGGCGTCTCCACGCCCCCCGACCGCAAGGCGCGAAGCAACTCGAGCCCGTCCATGTCCGGCATCTTCAAATCGCTGACGATGACCTCGAAGCTTGCCGGAGATATCTCCCGCAGCGCGTGCCGCGGATCGGCGAACGCAGTCACTTGATGCCCCTGCGTGCTGAGGATATCCACCATCGAATCCCGCATCACGTCCTTGTCGTCGATAATGCACACTCGCGCCATGAATCAGCTCCGTACTAGGCGGTGCTCATCGGAGTTCGCCGCTGCCCGCAACGCATCCGTGCGTCGGACGAGATACGCCGTGCTACACCGCATTACATTTCAACCTTTTCCGAAAGCCACTCCGTCCCTTGCGAAATTTCACTTGTGTCTGTGGCACCGGCGTCTCGCCGGTGAGGTAATGGAACTCAGGCTCCTCGCTTTCACCAGCGAGACGCCTGCGCCACACGCGATCGTTAACCACTCCTACCCGGCGGAGGCGGCAGCTGAACAACGAATCTCGCGCCGCTTTCTTCCCGGTTCATTGCGTGTATCGTGCCTTCATGCGCCTCGATAATGCGGTGGGCAATGGCCAGACCAAGGCCCGTACCCGTGTTCCGCGTCGTAAAAAACGGATTGAATATCCGGTCCATCGATTCCGCCGGAATACCCGAGCCGTTATCGCACACCTCGATCTCGATCCCGCCGTCATCCGGCCGCATGGCCGCCGACAACCGCACTTGCCCGCCTTCGCCCGCGGCCTGCAAACCGTTCAGCACCAGATTGAGCAACACCTGTCTAAGTCGCGGCGCATCACACCAAACTTCCAAATCACGCGCATCCGGCGCAAACACCACCTCCGCGGAATACTCATCGCACCACGGCCGCACGCTCTCCTCCAATGCGGACAGGATCCCCCTCAACTTGCACGTCTGACATTCCAACCGCTGCTCCTGCGCGAAGTCGAGGATCTCGCCCACCAACCGATCCAACGAGCGAACCCCCTTGGTAATGCTCGCCGCCGCCTTCCTCGAAACAGGCTGTTCCGCCAACTGGCCTTCCAGCATCGATGCGTACAGGGCGATTCCGCCGAGGGGGTTGCGAATCTCATGAGCAAGCCCCGCCGCCATCTCCCCGAGTGCCGCCAACCGTTCCGCTCTGCGAAGCTCGGCGTTCTTCTTCCGTAACTCCTCGCCCAGCCGAGCCACTTCCTCGCCCAAACGCTCATGGGAAACCTTCAGGCGTTCGGTCACGTCGTTGTACGCCGAGATGATCGCACCCAACTCGCGCTCGCGAGAAGTCAACGGAACTTGTGTTTCGGCAACTTGCATCCTTAGCCCTTTGCGTCCGTCACGGCCGCCCGCACGCCCGTGCCGGCAGCGGCATAGGCCGCACTGGCCCGACTTCCGGAATCCATCGACGACAGGCGCGTCGTCACATCCTGACGCTTCGCATTCAGCGTCGCCGTATCCCGACTGTCACTTTGCAGAATCAAACCCAACGCCGTGTTCGCCTCTTCGAGGAGGGAAGCCACATGCTTCCGCGACGCCTCATCGAGATTCCCGTAGATGCTGCTCCAATTCTGGCGGTAAACAGACATCTGCTCGTTCAACGCCATGAGCTCGTCCACCAGTCGTTGCCGATCCGCGAGCAACGCCAACAAAGGTTGAACGTCCTGCGAAACAACGAGCGATTTCTGACGCTCCGCCAAGCCGCGTAACCGGCGGTAGAGCGTTCGCTGGCGCTCGAGCAATTCCACCAACTGCGAGGCATCTGAAGTGAGATCAGTCTCTGCCATAAACACCCAACCTCTTCACCGGCCTGAAGCCGATGCGCTGCGGTTCACTAATACACGCCGGACGCAGCCATCCGCGTCACCATGGCTTCCCAATATTGCTTGGATGACATACCCCGTTGCGTATCAAACGCGCTGGCGGGAACCTTACGTAACAACCACTGAAGTCGCTCGAACGCGGCACGCGCTTCCGTCTGCTCACCCAGCCGAAGATGACAGTGCGCGATCTGCATCGAAGCAGCCACGGCGGCCGGCTGATTGTCATACTGCCAAGCCGTCTCCTCATACACCTTGATCGCCGATCGGAACCGCCCCAGGTCGAAGAGACAATCCCCGCGATATAATTGACTTTCCCGGAGATAAGTTTGCTCCAACTCGGTCAGCTTGTCCGCATCGACGGACGACAACGCGGACACGACTTTCTCGTACAACGCCAACGCGCGTTCGAGACGGCGCACCGATTCCCGCTCCGCCTCCTCACGCGCGGTGTCACCGGCCAACTTCGCGGCGTCCTCGCGCAACAGAGCATGACTCTGCCGATAAGCCTCCGCCAACAAGAACGTCAGTCGCGGAAGTCGCGGATCATCGGCATAGTGCGCGATCGCATCCTCCAACCGGACAATCGCCCGCTCGCAATAATCCCGATTGCCGTCGGCGCTGGCCCGGCTGTAGTACTCGGCCAGCAAGAACAACGCCTGCCGATACTCGGGCGCCTGGGGCGTGAAGATGGAGTCCGAGGCATTGTCATCCACGATACCGAGCAGAATCTCAACACCGCGCTCCGTCGGCCCCCGCTTGACTTTCGCTGCCTCGCCGTCGGTCGGCTGGGATGATCCGTCGCTTGAACTCGGTCCCTGGGCGAACGCCTCCTCACCCAAAGTCAAGAGGCACTCGGCCATCGGAACAATGGATTTCACGGCGGCCGGCAACCGTGGATAGCTGGCAATGACACGCTCGTAAGCGGCGACCGCATCCCCATACCGCCGCAAAGCCTGATTCGCACGGCCGAGGCGATGCAAGGCCATCGTCCGCCGCCGATGCTGAGAGTGTTCCTTGACAAAACGCGACAACACCTCGACGACACGCTCGGTGCGACCGGCCGCGTCGAAACTGTCCGCCGCGAGTTCGAGCGACCTGGCCTTCTCCTCGTCAGGCAACCCCCCCAAATCCGCCAATGCAAGATACGCCTCCGCAGCCTCAACGAGGGTGTTCTCCGCCAGTGCCGATCCACGCGACACATCTTCCGAACCAGGAGAGCCGTGTGGCGACTCTCCAGTGAGACGCCGGTTTTCCTCGGCTCCCATCGGAACAGCGCCTTTGGTTTGAGCAACAGCCTTTGCCGCCTCAAGACGCTGTCGCGCCAGCCCGCTGAGCGAATCCGCGATCCTGCTCATGTATTGCGCGCGGAGTTCGACGTTGCCAGGCCGGACCAAATCCAACCCAAGACGCATGAATGCAATACCGATCTCATGCCGCCCCTCCTGGAGAAGCGATCCGCCGATCGTAGTGATGGTGGTTCTGATCTGATCGCGATCGAGGCCGGTATGGGCGGCGCCCGACAAAATCCGATCCCGCAATACACCGAAGGCCTCCTTCGACGCATCAAACCGGCCCAGGTCCGCCAGGCATTCGGCTTGACCCAACGAAGCGGCATCGTGCAACTCACCCGTCTGAAACTCTCGAATGACCTCGTCGTAAAAGGTCAAGGCGGTTTGCGGTCGACCGTCCTCCTGTTGAATACGACCCAACAACCAGCCGGCCTTCCCCCATAATTCGTCTCGTGTGGTCCACTCGTTCCGGAGGCCTCGGAGCATCGTTTCAGCTTCCAACGGCTTCCCTTCCGAGTAGAGACACATGGCGTCCAGATACGGCACGACCAACGCCCCCTCGGTGCCGGTAAGTCTCGCCTTGGCTCGATCGACAAGCTTCCTGGCCGCGACGATATCGCCTTTCGCCAGCAGCCAATCAACCTTGTGCTCCATCGCCCAGCTGTAGTTGTTCGGAGAAGCGTTCTGCAGTTCCCCGTTGGCAGCCCACTCTCCTTCCAGCAACGCATCCAGATCCGGAATCATCTCTTCCGTCAGCTTGCCCATCTGACTGAGCCTGATATCGAGAATTTTCCGGCGAGTACGGTCCGGACGATCCGGCATCAGCCGTAGGGCCTCACGGTACGCACTCACCGCGGCATCGGAATCCGTCGCCCAATGATACGTGTCGCCCAGGATGATCCAGTCCTGCGCGTCCATGGTCGCCCCCAAGCCGAAGCGCGGCCTGGGAGTTGCCCAGAATAGATTCGATGTTCTCAGGATAATGGTTCCGACGAA
>CAZTAR010000032.1:0-18728 GCA_964611695.1 uncultured Planctomycetaceae bacterium
AGCGATGGCCGTGAGCGGCGTCTTGCTGGAGGGCTTCCACACGGTGGCATTGCCGCAGACGGCGCTAAGGGCACTGTTCCACGCCCAGACCGCGACCGGAAAGTTGAAAGCCGAGATGACGCCGATGGTGCCGAGCGGATGCCATTGCTCATACATGCGGTGCCCGGGCCGTTCGGAGTGCATCGTCAGGCCGTAGAGTTGGCGGGAGAGGCCGACGGCGAAGTCGCAGATGTCGATCATCTCCTGGACTTCGCCCTCGCCCTCGGCGCGGATCTTGCCCATCTCGATGGTGACGAGCGCGCCGAGTTCCGCCTTGTATTCGCGCAGGGCGTTTCCAAGACGGCGAACAAGCTCACCGCGCTGCGGCGCCGGAACGGTACGCCAACCTTCATACGCCTTTTGAGCGGCGCTCATGGTCTGCTCGTACTCTTCGGGTGTCGCCTGGTTGACACTGGCGATCACCTCGCCGTTGATTGGAGAGACGACGTCCAACGGTTTGTCGGAGCCGCTCCACTTGCCGTTGAAAACGCCGGGGTTCGTCGATTCGATGCCGAGTTTCTTGAGGATGTCCTGCATGTCTGTCCTTCGATGTCTCTTCTAAGTAACCGTGAATCTCGCCTTACGGCCTATGGCGGGACCAATATGATAGTTGTTTGCCTCGCCGATTCCAACCTGCCGGCGGCGACGCCTTGGTCGGCTATTCCTGGATGTTCAGAATCGCCTTTCTCATGAGCCGCATTGTCTCATCCACGGCATCCTGCTTGACATCGAGAACGGGCCGCAGGCGGATGGATTGTCCGCCACAACGGTTTAGCAGCAGGCCCTCCTCATAACAGGCCCGCCAGAATCTGTCTCGCATCTCAGTATTCGGAAGATCAAATGCCAGGAGAAGGCCGCAGCCGCGCGGGGCGGAGATGAGAGGTTGTTCAGCGGCAAAACGCTGGAGGAGTTCAAGGAACTCTGCGCCCTTGGCCTGGGCGTTTTCGACGAGCTTTTCCTGCTCGATGATGGTGAGGTAGTGCGTCGAACGAACCATGTCCGTAAGATTGCCGCCCCACGTCGAGGCGATGCGGCCAAGTTTCCTGAAGACGTTATCGGGCACTTCATCGAGACGCTTTCCCGCCATGACGCCGCAGACCTGGGCCTTCTTACCAAACGCCAACAAATCAGGCATGGCGTCATAATTCTGCCAACACCAGGTTTTTCCTGTTACACAAACGCCGGTCTGCACTTCGTCATAGACCAGGAGCATCTCGTTCTCGTTGCAGATTCGGCGTAGCGTCTGGAGCCACTCCTTGCGGAAGTGCCTGTCGCCGCCTTCGCATTGGATCGGCTCGATGAGGATCGAACAGATTCGATTCGGTCGGGCCTTGATCGCCGCCATGATCTCAGCCTCCGCCGCCTTTTCGTCGGCTGCGGCCTTGTCATTGCGTCGCCGTTCTGGGAGCGAGAAGTCGATCGCCGGGCTACTGACACGCGGCCAGTCGAATTTCGCGAAGTACATGATCTTGTAGGGGTCGGTGTTCGTCAGGGAGAGTGTATAGCCGCTCCGGCCGTGAAACGCCCGGCGGAAGTGCAGGACCTCCCTGCCACCATCGCCGCGACCGGCCGCGATGTTCCGGCGGACTTTCCAGTCCATGGCGGCCTTGATTGCGTTTTCGACTGCCAGTGTCCCACCATCGATCAGAAACAGGCGATCCATTTCCGGGACGCCGACCACGCGATTGAAAGTCGTCACGAACCGGGCGTATTGGGCGGTCGCGATCTCGGTATTGGCCACCTTGGTGAGTGCGGCGTTGAGGAGGTCTTCTCGAACCTCCGGCTGGTCGAAGCGCGGGTGATTGAAACCGATCGGCATCGAGGCGAAAAACCCGTACATATCGAGGAATGTTCTGCCGGATGCAGCGTCGAAGAAGCGGCTCCCACGACTCCGTGCCGGGTCGCAGACCAACCCGAGGCCGCCGATCAGAATGTGTTTCTTAATGTCGGAAAGGACGTCGCATTGAGCATTGGGCGAATCGGTCTGTCTGTCTGGGTTCATATGATAATCCTCCGAAGTTTGGGCTATTCAGGCTCTTCATGCGCCAAGAGCATCGGTGCGCCAAGGACATGACTGCGCCAAGCGCATGACTGTCCGCCCTTTGGCCACCCTACCATTCTAGCAGGGCCTATCTCCTTATGAAGACTAAGGTTAGGCTTGTCGCGCACACTACCGTCCCATTGCATCCGCTGTCAAGGTCCTCCCAGTGGGTGAGCACTGGTCAGGTTGGGTGCCACGGGCGGCTTGACCGCCCGTGACAGCACTGGAAGCAAGCTGCCAGCGGCACCCTCCAGTCAAACTGTACCAGTACCAGTGGGTGACTGTGAGGGATCGCCGGAGCCTATCCAGACATTGTTCGTGAAGGTGATTCTCTGGCCTTGTCTCAGCGGGTTCGGTAAGATTGTTTTGTTCAACCGGAGGACTACCACTTTGTATGACCCGGGCTCGTTTTCTCCCATGATCTTGGCGGACATCTGGCAGGCCATCTCCCACAACTGGGCGTTGTTCTCCATCTTGCTCACCATCCTCGTGCTCGTCGTCATGCCGGCGCTGATCATCGCCAAGTACGTCCGAATCACCCTGAACATTTTGTCCGACAGCCCCCCGCCGCTGCTACACAATCACGACTTTCAACCTTTGTCGGGTGAGGAGAAGGACTTCTACGCGACCGATGGCGTTCGGCTCCGCGGAACTTTCTTACACACCATAGCAAGTGAACGCCGCGGCCTCATCATTTTCGCACCGGAATTCAAGAGTGACCGGCACAGTTGCGCGAGGTACTGCCGCCCTTTGATTTCGGCAGGCTACGATATTTTCTCGTTCGATTTCCGAGGACACGGTGAGTCCGCCGCGGAAGAGGGATACGTGCCACGTCAGTGGGCGAGTGATCGCGAGGTCGCCGACATGACCGGGGCAATCGCCTATGCCGAGCAGTGGCTCGAAGAACAGGGTCGGCCGATCGAATTGGGTCTTTTCGGAATCTCACGCGGCGCGAATGCGGGGATCCTAGCCAGCGCGCACTCCGCATCCGTAAAAGCCGTGGTGACAGACGGCGCGTTCTCGTCCGACAGCACCCTTGAGCATTTCATGAAGCGCTGGGCCAAGATCTTCGCCAAGGTCCGTGTCGTGTATGAGAATCATCCGCCGGAGTTCTGGCGGTTTCTTCGATGGTGCCTGTTCCTCACCACACGGTTTAAATTCAAATGCGTGTACCCCTCTGTACGAAAGGTGCTCACCCGGATGATCCCACGGCCGATGCTCTTCATCCATGGCGCACGCGACAGTTATATCCCAGTGGAGCAATCCCGGTTGCTGTACGCCCTCAGCGCCCAGCCGAAATACTTGTGGGTGGTGCATGGCGCGAAGCACAACCAATCCGTGGCGATGCGGCCTGCGGAATACGCCAGGCGAACCGTCGAGTTCTTTAACCGATACCTCGCCAAGCGAAACGATGCGGACAACATGTATAATGAAGGCCGGTTCGAGGAAATCGCCCGAAGCGAGATTCCCGCGCGCGGTACCGCCGGAGCACGCCCCGCGCGATCCACAGCCGAGGCCCTCCCCGACGGGGACATCGCCAAGGCGCTCACCGACGGCGACAACGAGCGAAACCTGCGGAGAATCGACCGAGACCCATCAAGTGGAACCAGGCCGGAGATTGAGTTGGGGGCCGAACGGAATCCCGCGGAGCGTAACTAGACAATCAACCATTAAGTGTGGCACCCAGACCAAGTGTGGCACCCGAATCAAGTGTGGCACCGGCGTCTCGCCGGTGGAAGTTAGAAAACCGGGTTCCGAGACTTCACCGGCGAGACGCCGGTACCACAGGTCAACGGCAAACGCAACAAAGATAGATGACGCTCAGATCCTGGGGTAATTCGTTGTTGGGACGCGCGGCGATGTGGCATGCCGGGCGATGCACTCGCCGATTCTTCGACGCCGTCGAGCATGCCACAGCGACCCAGGACGGACTACTCGCTCGCCTCATCGCACGCAACGCGGAGAGCGACTTCGGGCGAGACCATCATTTCAATCGCATTCGCACCTACCACGACTTTGTCGCGAACGTCCCGATTCGTTCGTACGACGGGATGGCCCCGTACATCAACCGGGTTCGCAACGGCGAGGTCGGCGCGCTGTTCGGCAGCCGCCAGACGATCCTCATGTTCGCCCTGACGAGCGGCACGACCGCCGAGCCGAAGTACATCCCCGTCACGCCGGAGGTGTTGGCTGAGTGGCGTCGCGGCTGGAATGTCTGGGGGCTTGAGGCGATGCTGGATCATCCCGCCTGCGTGCTTCGCCACATCGTCCAGGTGACCAGCCCGATGGAGGATCACCTCGCGCCGTCCGGCGCCCCCTGTGGCGCGATCACAGGCCTGCTGGCCGCCACGCAGAAGAAACTCGTCCGACGGTTCTACACCTCGCCCCTGGCCGTCGCCGGCATCACCGATTCGGCCGCGAAGTATTACACCATCATGCGGATGGCGATCCCAAAGGATGTCGCCTGGCTCGTCACGGCCAACCCCGCGACGCTGCTGGTCTTGGCCAAAACCGCCGACAAACACCGCGAACGCCTGATCCGCGATATTTACGATGGCGCCCTGTGTGCTGACATGCCGATCGAGAGTGCCGTGCGTGTGGCACTTGCATCGAGGTTGAAGCCCGATCTCGCCTGCGCGAAACGGCTGGAGGAAATCGTCCACGAACATGGGACGCTCTACCCCAAACACTATTGGGATGTCGGCTTCCTGGCCCACTGGACCGGCGGCACGATGGGCCTTTACCTGCCGCAGTTTCCCAAGTACTTCGGTGACGTGCCCGCTCGGGACATCGGCCTGATCGCCAGCGAAGGGCGAATGTCCACGCCGATCGAAGACGGCACTCCCGGCGGCATCCTCACGGTAACGGCCCAGTTCTTCGAATTCGTGCCGGCGGATGAGTACGGCAAGCCCAACCCGACCGTGCTCCGTAGCCACGAGGTGGAAGAGGGCCGCGAATACTTCCTGCTGCTCACGAACGCCAGCGGCCTCTACCGGTACGACGTCGGCGACCGCGTCCGCGTGTTGGGCAAAGAGGGCCAAGCGCCGGTCATCGAGTTCCTCAGTCGCGACGCCCACACATCGTCCATGACCGGCGAGAAGCTGACGGAAGACCAAGTCGTAGCGGCCATGCAACGCGCCTGCGAGCCAACGTGCGAGGAGAAGTGTGAAGTTGCGGCCGGATCGTCCGGAGAAGGCCTTGTCGATTTCGTGCTCGCCCCACGCTGGGCGGAGGTCCCGCGATACCGCGTGTACGTCGAGAGAGAGGCCGCCCAACGCGTCGATCGTCTGGCCCCAAGACTGGATGAAGCACTCAGCGCAATCAGCCTGGAATACGCATCAAAACGCAAGACCCTCCGACTAGAAGGCGTGGAACTTGCAGAATTACCAACAGGCGCCCTAGCCGACCGAGACCGAAAACTCCGCGAGCAGCGATCCCGAACGTCTGAGCAATTCAAGCATCAGTACCTACTATCCAAACCGGGCATGGACGCGGACTTGGAGCGCCGGGTGCCGTGCCTTCACGGCCCGCGCGAGCGGGACGGGTAGGCATGTTTGCTTGATATTCAACATGCTTACCCACGACTTCGTCGCGTGAAAGCATGGCGCCCAGCGTGGCACTCAGCGCAAACGCATCATCTTGTCTCATTCGGGGTTTTGGTCAGCGGTCGGCCTTTCGGCGTCGCTGTTATGACTTTGAACCATGTTTGTCGGGGTCGTATTCGAGGCCGTAGCGTTTCATTTTTTTGTAGAGCGTGGTGCGGTTGATCTCGAGCATTTCGGCTGTTGTCTGACGGTTCCAGTTGTTTGCCTTGAGTGCCGCTTCGATGATCCTGCGTTCGGGTTCTTCGAGGGCCTGCTTGAGCGGCATGGGCGTGAAAGTGTCGGGTCCGGCGGCACCGTCTGCAGCATCGGGTTGGTCTTCGAGAATCTGTGGTGGCAGATCGATCGGGGCGATTTGTCGGGCCTTGCAGAGCACGGCAGCTCTTTCGATGGCGTTTTCCAACTCGCGCACGTTGCCGGGCCAGTGGTGGCGCTGCAGCGCCTGGATTGTCTCCGGCGCGAATCCGGTGATCTCCTTGCCGAGTTCCGCGCGGTACTTGTCGAGGAAATGCTCCGCGAGCAAGGGGATGTCACCGAGTCGCTCGACGAGCGAGGGCATGTGGACGGTGACGACATTGATTCGGTAGAAGAGGTCCTGCCGAAAGCGGCCTGCCTCAACTTCGCGTTTGAGATCAACGTTCGAGGCGAGAATGACCCGGACGTCCGCGTCGGCTGTTTTGTTCGAGCCGACAGGTTCGTACTTCTTCTCCTGGAGGACGCGGAGGAGCTTGACCTGGAACGCGGCGGAGGCGGAGTTGATTTCGTCGAGGAAGATGGTGCCACCTTCGGCGGCCTTGAACTTGCCTTCCTTGTCCGCGACGGCGCCGGTGAAGCTGCCTTTCACATGCCCGAACAACTCGGATTCCAGGAGCCCCTCGGGAATCGCCCCGCAGGATATTTCGATGAAGGGGTTGCGCTGCCGGGAGGAGCGGTGATGGACGGCGTGCGCGATGAGGCTCTTTCCGGTGCCGGATTCACCTGTGATGAGTACGGTTGTTTTTGTGTCGGCGACCGTCTCAATCAGGTCGAACGTCTTGAGCATTTTGTAATCATGGCCGACGACGTTGTCGAGCCCGTAGCGCATATCGAGCTGCTGTTTAAGGGAACGGTTTTCGCGGATGAGGGATTGCTGCTGGACGGCGCGTTGCACGGTGAGGCGGATCTCGTCGTCATCGAGCGGCTTGGTGAGGTAGTCGTAGGCGCCCATCTTGATGGCTTCGACGGCGGACTCGATGGTGCCGTAGCCCGTGATGACAATCGCGACGACTTCCGGAAAGCGTTCCTTCAGGATTCGGAGCAATTCGAACCCGTCGGCTTTGGGCATGTTGACGTCGGTGACAACGACGTTGTAGCTGTTCCGTTCAAGGTGCGTGACCGCGGCGTCGACGGAGTCCGCGATGTCTACCTCGTAGTCTTCGAGTTGCAGGAACTCGCTGAGCGAGTCGAGGATGAGTTTGTCGTCGTCCACGAGGAGCAACCGGTGTTTCGCGGTTTTCGCCGCCGGCTTTTCGGAAGCCTGTGGGATGGGCACGACTGCCGCGGTGGTGGCCTGATCTGAATGGTTCACGCTGATTGCTCCTTGGCGGAAGGGGTGTCGGTTTGTGGACTGCCCGATTCGAGCTGGCTGTTGATGGTTTGGTAGCCCCCTGCAAACGGCTCCAGGGTGCGGATCGGGATTCGGACCGTCATTCGGGTACCTTGTGGTTCTCTGCGCGAAGCGGTGATGTCGCCGGAATACTTATTGATGAGTTCTCTGCAAACGGCCAGGCCGAGGCCCGTGCCCTTGCCGGGTGCTTTGGTCGTGAAGAAGGGTTCAAAGATTTTGTCCGTCTCATCAGGGAGACCGACCCCGGTATCCTCAAACATGACGACGATGTCCTGGGATTTCATCTGCGTCGTGATCGTGAGTGTGCCGCCGTCGGGCATGGCGTCGATGGCGTTCTTGGTGAGGTTGCAGAAGACCTGGAAGAGGTTGCTGCCTCGCACGACCGGCATGTCCGACTGGAGGAAGTTGCAGACAACGGAGATGCCGGAGTCAGAGGCGTGGCCGTCCATTGTGGCGACGGCGTCTTCCACGATCTTGCTGATGGTTGCCTGTTCGAAGGAGGCCGGGGCGCTGCGGGAGAACTTGAGCATGTCGGCGAGGATCTCGGTCATTCGCATCGCCCCGGACTTCGCGTGTTCGAGGTAGGAGACGATCTTGTCTGTCGCCTCGTCGGATTCCGGGAGCGGCGTCTCATGGTGTTGTTGGATCAACCGGATCGCGAGCTTGGTGTATCGCAGGATTCCATCGAGCGGGTTGTTCAATTCGTGAGCGACGCGCGCCGCCATGTTGCCGACGGCCGCGAGTCTTTCAGAGACGGCCAGCCGACGCTCCATGCCGGCCCGGGCGGTGACGTCTTCGACGAGGAGGAGGCCGCCGAGTGTATCGCCGCTTTCGGGATGGCGGAGCGGGCTGATGAGAATATCAAGATGGGTTTCCGGCGTGTCGTCGGTCTGCTTGACGACGACGTCGAGTCTTCGCTGGAGACCGGATTCGACAACGCGCCGGAGTTCAGAGGCCCAGTCTTCGTAAGTGCTTCCCGCGGTGAGTTCAGACAACATGTTCGAGATGTCAGGCTCGTTCGGGAGTAGTGATCTGGCGGCCTGGTTTCGGAAGATGAGGTTGAGCCGCTTGTCGAAACCAACCAAGCCGCCGGGGATGGATTCGAATGCGACTTCGAGGAGATCGTGGCGGCTGGTCTCGGCGCCGGCTTCGGCACTCGTTTCAACCTCGGGACCGGCGTTAATGTCGGGCGGAATGAACTGTTTCGGACTCATCGGCATGGGTGATTTCCGGGCTCCCAATGGGCATAGATCGGAAGTTCTCGTTCTGCGGTGGTGCGGACCGCTTTGGTGTTTGTCTTGTCTCGTCGCGACTCCAGGATCAATATCGGTGCGTGAGTGTTTCAATCAAGTCAAATGTTGCATTCATGCATCATCGTGGGATTCGCGGCAACGTTTCGTTGTTATCGGTCTACCGATTCGCGGGTGGTGGAGCGAGTGCGGCCTAACTCGTGGTGGAACCCCGCCATGCGGAACACCTCCATGTGAAATGCCTCCATGCGGAAAGAAGTTTCGGAAGACAGGCAAAGATTGCCGGTGACCCCAAAGCAGCCGTGCATCTGAAGGTGAATGGTTGATTACGCCAAAACTAGCAGGTTGGATCGAAGACGGGACTTTCAGGATGGCGTGTCGGGCTTCTCGGCTTTAACATCCCGCGTGCTGGACCGGTTTGGGAAGAGCCCGCACCAGGTTGGTGTAGATCGCATTTCGCGGTTGGCAGGCTCCTGCGAGATGAGGCGTTGGGTGATCGCTTTGGGCTTCTCTACCAGGAATGCCGTGAGGTTACGAGGGTGACGTCGATTTTCCTATATCGAGATACCGAGATTATCGCGATCGAAGAATCGAACTGTTCCCATGATAGGTCGGTTTGGCATCGCCTTGAGGTCGGCTTAAGGCCTGCTGTGAAGCCGACGGATTGCGAACCGTAAGTTTGCGATCCGTTGGTTTTGGTTCTCTTTGCGGCGGATGGGTGCCGGCCCTTTTCGTGCAAGTAGTCAGGGTGAATGAACCATGAAGTACATCATCATCGGTGTTATTGGCGTGGCCCTGCTCGTGGGCATTATCTGGCTGATCGTGGCGGACATCAGCATGAGCAATCCTTTTCTCGATGGGCAAAAGGAGAAGGCCGAGGTTGGAGATCTGGTGATTCCAGTCACGGCGACGGGGACGGTCGAGGCCGCGAAGCTGATCGAGATTAAGTGCAAGGCCAGCGGTGAAGTCGTCAACATCCCGGTTGTGCAGGGTCAGATTGTGAAAGATGGCGACGTTCTGGTTGAGTTGGACCCTGTTGACGAGAAGCGGAATGTTGAGGCGCGCGGGGCGGAACTGACGCGAGCCAAGTCGGCACTGGAAAAGGCGAAGATCAACCTTGCGAATTACACGCAGGACTTGCCTTTGCTAACCAGGTTGGCGGAGGCCCGACTCAAGGACGCTTCGGCGCGTTTGGAGGATGCGGCCTTCCGTTGGGAACGGATGAAGGGGTACATCGAGAGAGACGTAGCGAACGAAGCTGAAGCCGTCGCCATTCGGACCGCGTGGGAGGCGTCGCAGGCATCGAAGGACATGGCCGAAGCGGAGGTCCTTCGGGCGAAAAACAACGAGCGTATTTTGATTCAAATCGCCAAGGAAGATGTGAAGCAGGGTGAGGCGGCCATGGTGGCGTCTCAGAAGGGGTTGGACGAGGCGACGTTGCGGCGTGAGGAGACGATTGTACGGGCGCGTTCGGACGGCATGGTGTACAGCATTCTCGTTCGCGAGCATCAGATGATCCAGAGCGGGACGATGTCGCTCACAGGTGGAACGCCGCTGATGTATCTGGCGGATACGAGCGCGATGTTCGTGATGGCCCAGATTGATGAGGCTGACATCGGCGCGATTCGGTCGATCGCCCCTTCCCACGCCCAGCCTGGCAAGAGCCGAAAGCATGAAGAGGATTACTATAAGCGGTATGCCGCGGAGGTGGTTGAATCCGCGGCGGAAGAGGTTGCCGGTGAGGAGGGAGTCTCGTCAGAGGTCAAGGTGAGTGACACCGCGCCCGAGACAGCCGATTCGGCGGATGTTGATCCTGCCGCTGAGGAGTTTGCGGCGGAGATGCAGGGCTTGCCGGTGGATGTGACGGTGGAGGCGTACCGCTCGGAGAAATACCAAGGCGTCATCGAGCGGATTCTGCCGGAACCACAACGTGTGAACAATGCGATTGCCTTCAGGGTCCGAATCCGACTGGTAGGGGAGGATCTCGAAAAGCTGATGGGTTTGCAGGCGGACCTTTCGTTTACGACGGAGAAGAAAGAGGACGTGGTCAAGGTCAAGAACGAGGCGCTTCATAGTGAGGGGAGGGCCTGCTTTGTCTACGTGCCCGTGCCGGGCCAACCGCGCGATGAAAAGAAGGTGCCGGTCGAGATCGGAACGACGGACGGAACCTATACGGAGATCACCTCGGGTATCGAGGCGGGCGACGAAATCTTCGTGAAGCGGCCGAAGAAGACCGAGGCGGAGAAGCAGGAAGCAAGTGAGTAGTTGTCCGGACGACGGTTCCGGTGAGCCGGTGTGCCGGTGTGCGGTTGCGGCCGACCGAAGAAAGACGAATCCAAGTCGATGGCGCCACTGATCAAACTTGATAATCTCACGAAGCACTACGTGATGGGCGATTCGGTGGTGCGCGCGCTTGACGGTGTGAGTTTGTCCATCGCCGAAGGTGAGTTCGTTTCGATTACCGGAGCCTCGGGCAGCGGCAAAAGCACGATGATGCACTTGTTGGGCTGCCTGGATCGGCCGACGCGCGGGGAGTATTGGCTGGACGGCGAGTTGGTCAGCGCGATGTCGGATCGCCAGTTGGCGGTGATTCGCAATCTCAAGATCGGTTTTGTATTTCAGACGTTTAATCTGATCCAGCGAACGACGGCGTTGGACAACGTCGCGGTCCCGTTGTTCTATGCCAGACAGTCACATGTTCGAGGCCCGTCGATGCGAGCGCTGGAGCGGGTCGGGCTGGGCGCGCGCGCGATGCACAAGCCAAATGAATTGTCCGGCGGCGAGCGACAGCGCGTGGCGATTGCTCGCTCGATCGTGAACGAGCCGAAGATTCTGTTGGCGGATGAACCGACTGGGAACCTGGACACGCGGACCGGCCGGCAGATCATGTCATTATTCCACGAGCTAAACCAATCAGGCGTGACGGTGCTTTTGGTGACGCACGAGGTGGACGTTGCGGTGCAGGCCCGGCGTGTGATCCGAATGCAAGACGGGGGGATCGTCGAGGATCGCAAGGTGGACGAATCGACGCGCCGCCAGATGTTGCTCGCGATGGCGGAGCCTGAACCGTCGGCCCCTACGGAAGGTGCGGCGCCAGTGGCGAGGAAGGTACGGACTTAGCGACGCATGTTTTTCCTTCGCGTATTCATGATGGCCTTACGCAGCTTGTGGATTCATCCCTTGCGCAGCATTCTTGCGACGTTGGGTGTGATCATCGGCGTTGCGGCTGTCGTGGCCGCGATGGCCATCATCGAAGGCATGAGCGCGCGGGTGAAAACAGGCTTCGCGTCGATGGGGTCGAACAAGCTCTATGTTTCGCCGGGTGTTCAGCGCCGTCAGGGCAGGTTGGTGGGCAATTTTGATTCTCTCAAGTTGGAGGATGCCTACGCGATCGACAAGGAATGCGACCTTGTGCGGATGACCATGCCGCAGATTACGAACGTGGCGACGGTGAAGTTTCTGTCGAAGAACACGACGGCGACCGTCCTCGGGGCCACGGAACGGTACACGGAGATCAACAACCACGACGTCGTGGAGGGCGTCTTCTTGAAGTCTTCGGACATTCAGGGGCGCGCGAGTGTGGCGATCCTGGGTTCAAAGGTGAAGCAGGAGCTATTTGGCGGAAGGCCGGCAATCGATGAGTCGATCAAAATATCGGGTTCGTTGGGAATGCGGACGTTCACGGTTGTGGGCGTGATGGAAGAGAAGGGCAACATCGCCTTCACTGACGTGGACCGGCAGATCATCATTCCGATCACGACGGCGATGCACAAGCTCTACGGACTTGATTCCGTCCAGATGATTGTGGCCGAAGCCGTGTCGCCGGCGGACGAAGATATTGAAGGGGCCAAGGACCAGATCAAGAAGTTGATGCGGCAACGGCACAAGATTCGGGCCGGTCAGGAGGACGACTTCCAGGTTCAAGCGCAGAAGGAGTTCGTCGAGCAGTTCGCGATGATCCAGCAGATCGTCGGAATCGTATTGTGGTCGATTGCGGGAATCAGCCTCGTGGTGGGCGGCATCGGGATCATGAACATCATGCTCGTCGCGGTGACGGAACGCACTCGGGAGATCGGCGTCCGTATGGCGATGGGGGCCCAACGTGGCGACGTGATGCGCCAGTTTCTTGTGGAGGCGAGCATTGTCTCATTTTTGGGCGGGGCGTTCGGCGTCCTGATGGGGTGGGGCCTGGCGACGACGATTGAGCGGATGACCCGGGTTTTCGAGACGCTGACGACGGGATGGGCAGTGGCGATGGCGCTCTTGATGGCGACGGGGGTGGGGATTGTGAGCGGAATCTACCCCGCCTGGAAGGCCTCTCGTCTGGATCCCGTTGAAGCGTTACGATATGAGTAAGCCAGTTGGCGACCAATGGGCGCGGAAAGAAGTCGCTAACAGCTAACAGCTATTAGCTGAGTATCGAAAGCTCAATCATGCACCGTAAGACAAAGACGGCGGTTTTTGCCGGGAGTTTCGATCCTCCGACGAACGGTCATCTGGATCTGATTGCCCGAAGCCGACGCCTCTTTGACAAGACCATTGTGGCTGTCGGCCAAAATCCGGAGAAAGCGCCGCTCTTCAGCGACGAGGAACGTGTTTCGATGTTGAAAGAGCTGGTCGGCGCGTTCTCCAATGTGGAGGTTCAGTCGTACGCTGGTCTGACGATGGACTTCGTGCGTCACTGCGGCGCCGACGTGATTGTCAAGGGGATTCGGGACGGTGACGATCTTCGCAACGAGCTTCGACAGGCCAACGTCAACATGATCGCCGGCGACGTGGAGACGGTGTTCCTCTTCACGACGGACCAGACGGCGCTGATCAGCAGCACGCTCATCCGGCAGATATGCGAAATGGGCGGGATGGATAAGAACAACATAAACCGGTTGATCCCGCCGAGCGTGATCGTTCGGTTGCGGGAGAAGCTCAAGAAGTGAGTTGCCCCGGGCAAGGGCACTGGTGCTTCGTGATCGATCGAATGATGGGTGGCACTGGCAGCTTGTCTGCCAGTGTTTCTTGCATGTTCGAAGCCAAGATCGCACTGGCGGACCCGCCGCCAGTGGCACCCCTGCGAGTAGCGTCGCCTCCTTCGAGACCGACGTGAAGGAAGGGCAAATCGTTCGGATTCCACGTCGGCCACGGGGGGCCGACGCTACGCTGAGCGCGAAATTGATGTGGTGTAGGCGGCACTTAGGACGACGACAACAAGGACAACGACGACAAGGATGTTGACGATTCATGGCTGACTACGAGATATCACGGCCGGCGGGCGTTTGCAGTGTGAGCGGTCGGACGTTCGAACCGGGGGAGTCGTTCTACAGTGAGGTGCGTGAGACACCGAAGGGTTTTGAACGGCGTGACATTTCAGAATCCTGCTGGGAGGGGCCGTCGGAAGAGGCAGTCTGCCACTTCAAGGCCCAGTTACCGAAAAAAGATACACCGCAGCGAACGTTCGTGGACGACAGCATTCTCTTGGACTTGTTCCGGCGACTGGCGGAAACAGACGACGAACACAAGCTCCGGTTCCGATTTGTCCTTTCTCTGATTCTCATGCGTAAACGGCTGTTGAAGTACAGCAGCACTGTTCGCGAGGACGGCAAGGAATTCTGGGTGATGCGGCTCATGCGGGACAAGCGTGATCACCGGGTGTTCCACCCTTCGATGAACGACCAGGAGATCGAGGCTTTGACGAAAGAGCTTGGCGCGATCCTCCACGGGACGGCGGCAGACGAGTCCCTCGAAGATGAAGTCGTGGCGAGCGAGAATGCCACGGAGGATCGCGGTGATCGTGACACCGAGCACGGTGGTGTTTCAGCCGGTTCTGAGTCGCCGGATGCGGTTTCTGAGCCCGAGTGCGAGGCTTCGCCCTAATGCAGCGCCTTTCGACAACAAGCTTGAACCGGGCCGCGTTTATTGCATGCGGAGTATTGTGCGCTCTGAGCGGCTTGGGATGCCCGCCGGGTCCCAGCGTCACGGTGGGACCGCAAGCACAGCCGCTGCGACCGACGAATGACATCATCCGAGTCGTTCGGGAGAACGCGGCCCTGTTGGATCGATCGCTTTGGTCTCAGAGTGTCACGGTAAAGGCACGGTTCAAGGATGACAAAGAGAAGGAGCACGTTTACAACCTCGAAGGCAGCCTTCTTTTTCGGCAACCACGCGATCTTCGGATGGATCTGCGGCCGGGCCTTGGCGATCAGGTGATGCAAGTCGGTTCGAATGCCGAGGACTTCTGGATCTGGGTCGAACCTGAGATTAAGGCGATGCATTGGGGGCGCCACCGGCACATCGGCAAACCTTGTGCGGGCAAGATCGCGGTTCGTCCCGATCAGATGGTTTCGGCCTTGGGTTTCGGGGGATTGCCGCCGAGTGATACCCCCTTGATCGGGCCGGCGAGGAAGTTCGGAAAGCAGCTCGACATCCTGTACTACCTTCGCCCCGGCGCGGAGGGCGGCTTCGTGTTGGACAGGGAGTATTGGGTAGAGCGTTCGTCCCCGTTCATGGTACGGTTCGTATTATTCAGAGACGATTTCGGGCGCGTGACGACGAGCGCCCTTCTTGATGACTATCGGTCGGCCTGGGAGGGCGGGCCGTTGCTTCCGCACATGATCAGTCTGATATGGCCACAGGACGAGGGCAAGTTCACGGTGTATTTCGATCAACTCCGCGGCCTTGAGGCCGACAAGGTGAACGATCGGGCATTCGTTCGTCCGGAGCGAGAGAGTCTGCCAAACGGGATCGTGGACGTGATTCAGACTGACCACGCGTGTGACGAGATCGAGGCGGTGGGGGATGGGGATCTGCCGGAGAATTGACCGGCGCGGCATGTCACTCGACAATGCCGTCATGCGGTTTTCATTCGTTCTTTCAATCGTGTTTGTATTGGCCTGCGGCAGCTTTGCACCGGCGGCGCCGAAGGACTGGCAGGCGGTTCGCGTCTGGGTTGCGGGCAGTGAGGAATCAGTCTGGGTCGTCGGGGCGTCACCAGCGGATGAGGGCGCGCTTCCGGTCATTCAGATGTGGTATGCGGATGTGCGCGCAAAATCCGCCGCGCCCAAGCAACAGCCGAACCTGCCGGCCGTGGCGGGAGAGATTCTGGAATTCGGGGCGGACGCGCGAGGACTGCGTGTGCTCTATTCCAATCTCACGGCGGGCGACTTCTTCGGAGACCGAGCTTCGATGGCGGGGGCCGTTTGGCGGAATCAGTCAGACGAGCCGCCCTTGGCGTGGGGCGGCGACTCAGCCGAGCCCGTGCTGTATGCCGTGGTGGAGACACAGACGCTCAAAGCCGAGGTTCCGAGGCCCGACACAACGAAACGACTGACAACCCAACCGACAACGCAACCGGCAACGCAGCCTACAACGCAGGCAATATCACACCCCCAGGCGAAACCAGGTACGACGACTCAGCATAGCGCCACAACGGAGCCGGCAATCGTGGCGGACGGTGATGGTGGAGTCGAGGCCGCCCTGCCGGCGGGTCGTTTGACATGTCTGCGATTGTTTCGGGGGCGATGGGAGCGGATCGCTGGCCTACAAGCGGCGGAAGCCGGCACAACCTTCTGGGTGGCCGGCTGGAAGGGTGATCCGTTTTTGTTCTGGCAATCGCCCGGGGGCGGGGTTTTATTCGCAACCCATTCACCCGAGGGATGGTCGGCTCCATCGCGCGTTCTGTCGGAGGGTGATTTCCAGTGTGGTTGGGCGGGCGCGTGGACAGAGGGACCTTTGTTCATCGCCGGCCGGGGCGACGCGGACGATGCCGTGCAGTTGCACCTCTACCTTCTCGAAGGCGGTCGCTGGGTTCATCACGGGGCGGCGCGCGAGGGAGGCGAGTTGCTGGAGATCAATCCCCGCACAAGCGGCGTCGGAATCGCTCGGGGACAATTGGCGGTTGCCAGGCCGACGAAATCCGGCGGAGTGGAGTTCGGTTCGGGGGAGGTGGGACAATCACCGGCCATTGATTTCGAGAAGTTAACACTCCGAACGGCGGCGCCCGAGGAGATGTCGCCTGCACAAGGCTTGCTCGTAATGGCCTTGGGCATCGGTCTGATGATGGTCGTGATGTATTCCCGCCGGGAGCAGGCGCGCCGGCCGGCCGTGGTGCCTGCGGGGTTTGTGTTGGCGCCGGTGTGGCGTCGCGCGGTGGCGACGATTGTGGACTATTTGCCGGCGGCGATTCTGGTGTCTCCGTTTGCATTGTTTCTGATGGCGAGCGAGCCGGCGCAGTTCACCCTTTCAACCTTCTTTCAGAATCTCAACGATCCTGAACTACGCCAAAGACTCTTTCCGGCACACGTTGCCACCATCCTGGTGTATGGCGTTTGGTGTTTGGTATGGGAGTTAAAGACGGGTTCAACGCCGGGCAAGCGGCTGTTGGGTTGCGGCGTCTTGAGTATGGACGGGATACGGGCGACCGGGCGGCAGATTCTGTGGCGGAACGTGATGCGGGTGATTACGTTCGGCATGGGCGAAGTCGGCCTGGTCATCGCCTTGATGATGATCGGGGTCATCACGGTCAACCGACAACGCCTGGGTGACATCTTGGCCGGCACCATCGTCGTGATGCCGGGCCAGGCAAGCGACATCGGACCCACAAAGTGACGTCGAGCCGGGATAGCGACTTCGTTTCACGCGGCGGGGTGAAGCTGGCGCATGCGCTGTCGGTGTTTGACCTTTCGCCGGCGGATCGCGTCTGTGCCGACCTGGGAAGCAGTACCGGTGGATTTGTGGATTGTCTGCTGCGAGGCGGGGCGGCGAAGGTTTACGCGGTGGAGCGGGGATACGGGGTGATCGATTATCGTGTGCGCCGTGATCCGCGCGTGGTGGTCATGGAGCGGACGGACGCCTTGCATGTCCATCTCCCGGAGCCGGTGGATCTTGTCACGATCGATGCGGGTTGGACCCGACAATCCCGCATCCTGCCGGTCGCGCGGCGGCTGCTCGGCGCGGACGGACGGATTGTGACATTGGTAAAGCCCCAGTACGAAGCGGAGGCGTCGTTGCTTCGCGAGGGGGTGTTGCCGGACGATCGCGTCGCGACGGTGGTCGCGGAAGTGCGGGAACGGCTGGGGAAACTCGGATTGTCACTACTGGGTGAGGAAGAGAGCCCGATCCGCGGCGGTGGCGGAAATCGAGAAGTACTGTGGCATCTGAAGCCGGCGTGATGCGCGGCACTGGCATGCCGCCAGTGGTACCGGACACGGAGGCCGGGGTGGCATGGGTTGCGGAGTCCCGGCGAGCCGCCGGGACGGAGCTTACCCGTGGCGAAGGTTTCAGGGTGTTCGCACGGGTAAAGAGTGGGCCACCCTGCGGGTTTCCCACTCTTTACCCATGCCACCCAGGCTCCGGATGCCCCCCCCGCCTGCTGGACCGAGATTCCTTCCTCGCTCCCACATCACTTACCGCTATCGTCGAAACCTCTCGCCGGATTCACCCGAGTTCCGCCATGACTTCGTCGGACATCTCGAAGTTGCAATAGACGTTTTGCACGTCGTCGTTATCTTCAAACGTGTCGATGAGCCGTAGGACTTTTTCGCCTCGCTCGGCGTCGACGGAAATCGTGGTCCCTGGGATTTTGGTGATCTCGGCGGTTTGCGTGGGGATTTCCTTCTCGGCCAAGGCGGTCTTGACGGCCTCATAAGCCGGGACGTCGCAGACTACCTCGAAGGTGTCACCATTCTTGGTCACGTCTTCCGCGCCGGCTTCAAGGACGACCTCCATCAAGGTGTCTTCGTCGGTATCAGTGGCGCTGATGGTAAAGATGCCGCGCGTGGTAAAGTTCCAGCTGACGCAGTTGGGCGCGCCGAGACTGCCGCCGCCTTTCTCAAATATCTTCTTGATTTCAGGGGCGGTCCGGTTGGGGTTGTCGGTGAGGGCTTCGACAATGAACGCAATGCCGCCTGGGCCGTACCCCTCGTAGACCGCGGCGGTGTATTCGGTCGCGCCAAGTTCGCCGGAGCCCTTCTTGACCGCCTTGTCGATCGTGTCCGCGGGCATGTTGGCTTCTTTGGCCTTGTCGATCGCGTATCGCAGCGTGAGGTTCATGGCGGGGTCGCCGCCGCCGGACTTTGCCGCCACGATGATGTTACGGGCGAGCTTGCTCCAGAGCTTGCCGCGCCGTGCGTCGTTCACGCCCTTTTTGTGTTTGATGTTCGCCCACTTGCTGTGACCTGCCATGGCATGGTTCCTCTGTC
>CAZTAR010000033.1:0-18498 GCA_964611695.1 uncultured Planctomycetaceae bacterium
TTCAACCGACCGCCGGTACCGCCCGAGCGCTACGTTTTTCAACCGGCGTTCATAGCGAGCGGCCCACCGCCAGGATCGTATGTGACTGATACGCCTGGAATCGCACCAGGCGGACCACTCGCGATCGCCGCTGTTCCAACGCCCGCCAGCTCATCGCGAGCTCTGACCACAGCCTCAGATCCCATTTCCTGTTCGACTTCCCTAAGGATGGCAAGTGACTCCTTCTCCCTCCACCATCTCGGGATAACGTTCAGGAACCTCTTCAGGAACTTGTAGGCGAGCTCACGTCGTTGGGTCCGGGCGTAGGCCATGGCGAGGAAGCCCGTATCCTGGGGGATTCCATCGTTCACGCGGTTGGCTTGCTCAAGCGTGCGTATCGCCCCCTCCATGTCATTCATGCGGAACTGCGCGACGCCAAGTGTATTCAATATCCGAGCATCCCCGCCGGCCAAAGCCGCGGCTTCCTCTGCCAGAAGCAGCGCTTCAGCGTATTCCTCCTCAGGGCGGCCAGGATCGCACGCGAGTTTCCAGGCCGCCACGTTGAGCTCCTCCATTCGTGTCCGGCGGCTCGCCGCCACAGTCTCGCGATGCAGCTCCTCGTCGGTGCCGCCTCGCCAGATTCGATGCGTGCTGTCGAGACTCCCCGATATGAGCGTGCGACCGTCGTGAGAGAACGCAAGCTCAGTAACCTCATTAGAGTGGCCCGTCAGAATCGTAGTCTGTTCCCAGGTCAGTGTGCTAAAGAGTTCTATCTCGCCCCGAAGTGTTCCCACAGCAAGCGTCGACTGATCCGGCGAGAAGGCTAATGCAGTTCCTGGGCTTCCCAGACCGCCCAGTTCCGCCACAAGTTCCTTGCGTTCCGTGCCCCATACACGAAGTGCCCCAGGAAACCAAGTTCTGATGCCAACGCGGCTCTTGTCCCAGAAAGCACTTGTCGTCGCGAGGTACTTCCCATCAGGTGACAACGCCATTGCTTGCACAGGGTTGGTAAATCCGTCAAATGTATGGAGGCGCTCGTTCCTTCTCAAATCCCAGAGAATGATCCGATGGCTTTCCCGTGATACCAATACACTGCCATCGGCGCAGAACACGAGGTCATTAACGACAAGGTCGTGTCCTCTCAGTATTGTCGATGCCTGGTTGGACAAGCGTTCTCGAATCCGTATCGTGCCGTCGGAGTGTCCAGTTGCCAGATGCCGACCATCCGGCGAGAAGGCGAACGTCGAGGCCGGATGACGACTGAGATGTGCTAGCAAAAGCCCCGACGTGGTAGCCCTACCGAACGTCTCCACCATGCCATTATGTGTGAGGTAGCTAACAGCCTTGCCGTCTGGAGCATAACGAACACGCGCAATGTGTTCGCTGGCTGGCATGTTCGTCTGTTCCAACGCATTTGTCTTAGAATCCCACAAGCTCAAGTCGTTGTCAGTTCCCACAAGGAGATGTTCGCCGTCAGGCGAGAGGGAGAGAGAGCGGACGGACGAATCATGCCGGCCAATCTGACTTGTGCGATCCAAGTCAGAGAGTTTCCATAGCCGCAGTGAACGGTCACCGCTTCCGGTGGCGACGTGCGTGCCGTCAGGCGAGAATTCGACGGCCCCGATGAACTGCTTGTGCCCACTCGCGTGAGATGCCTCCATCCCGTGCTGCGCGTCGAAGATCTGAAACAAGCCGTTTTCGCTGCCCGCCGCTAGTTGCGTGCCATCTGAAGAGAACCGCAATGCTGAAATCGACTGTGCGAATAACCGCCAAGTCTGGCGATGCCGCCCATCCGCTGAGTCTAGAATGCTGATGCTTCCGTTGCGATAGCCAACGGCAAAAACACCGTTCTGACTCCCAAATGCCACGGCGGTCAAATCGATGTCGCCGGCTGAGATGGTGCTTGTGAGCGATCCGCTTTCAATGTTCCACACTGACAGATAATTGTGGCTGTGGAGCATGGCCAGCAATGGACGCTTCCGGGAAATGAACATGGAGCGAGTGTATCGCGGCGTTGGTCCAACAAACAGCCGTTCTTTTTCCTCGGCTATGTTCCATATGATTGCGCCACACGTTGTACCGGTTACTAGCGAGGTGCCGTCAGAGCAGAACGCAAGCCCGGGGACATTGGCCCCCCTGTTGTGGTGCAGTGCCTTCACGCGTCGGCGCTCGCTCACATGCCAGAGGTGAATCTGCTGGCCACGTTCGATTGAAGCCAGAGTCTCGCCTTTTGGTGAGAAGGCTAGGCTGAGAACGGGTTGCGTGTACTCTTGCAAAGTGGCAATACGCTCTCCAGTGCGGACGTCCCACAAGTATATTCCACCGGAAAGACTGGCACTGGCAAGGGTCATGCCGTTTGGAGTGAACGCGAGACACGTGACATCATCGACGTGTCCGGACAATGTCGATTCGACCTGATTGCAGCGTTTCCATAGGAAGTACCATCCGAATCCGCGCAAATCCGGCTGGTCAGCTTGAGGTAGCATTTGCGTGAGCAGGGCTTGCCCATGATTGACGTTGCCTGATCGCCAGGATTGCTCAGCCGCCTTGAATCTCGCTGCGTAGGCGAATCGGAATGCCTCTCTTTCCCGTCGCTCCGCCAACTTGCGTTGAGTGGTTTCGGCCTGCTGTGCCCTGCGGGCGGCGAGCCTGGCAACATCGGTCGAGAGGTACAGCTTCGTGCTAATGATCGTCGCCGTCGTCAGTACGACAAAGATAGAGGCGACGGCCGCGAACAACGCCTTGTTCTTCCTGGCAAAGAGCCTCAGTTGATAAGCCGCGCTCGGCGGTCGAGCCGTGATCGGCGAGTCTGCGAGGTAGTTCTCGATATCTCGGCGAAGCTCGTCGGCCGACTGATAGCGCCGCTCGCGGTCTTTCTCAAGGGCCTTCAGCGCGACGGTTTCGATGTCACCTCGAAGTGCTTTGCTGACCGTGCTCAAGCGTGTCGGCGGCTGCTCGCGGATGATGCGTCCGGCCTCATAGATCGCCGCTCCACGGATGTCGTAGGGGAGGTGTTCGCAGAGAAGTTCATAGAGCACGACGCCGAGTGCGTACACGTCGCTTCGGAGATCCAAGTCGTTTGGATCGGCCTTCACCTGCTCGGGGGACATGTACTGCAATGTGCCGATGAGCTGGCCGACATCAGTCCGCAAGGTTGTTAGGGCAATGTCGGCGTCCGTCGAACGAGCGACACCAAAGTCAATGATCTTCACTTGGCCCTGGGCATCTACCAGGATGTTGCCGGGCTTGAGATCGCGGTGGATAATCCCCTTCTTGTGGCCGTGGTGGACGGCGGCGCAGACTTGTCCAAAGAGCTGGAGACGCTCGCGGGTGCCGAGTCCGTTGCCCGTTGCGTAGTCCGTGATGGGCTTAGCGTGAGGGATATACTCCATGGCGAAGAAAGGCACGGTCGTTTCGCCGTCGCGATGAGTGCCCGCTTCGTAGATCTGCGCGACTGCCGGATGCCGTAGCCTCGCCAGGATCTGCGATTCGTACTCGAAGCGCCGCAGGGAGGACTTTGAGGCGAATTGCGACTTGATCACCTTGAGCGCCACGGCGCGCTGCGGGCTGTCCTGCTCGGCCTCGTACACCGTCCCCATCCCACCAGAGCCGATCACGCGAACGATGCGGTAGTGCCCGATGCGCTCGGGCGTCGGCACGTTCGCTGGTGGCGGTGTTCCCTCGGCCCCTCGGGCCTGACGCAGTGCCCATTCAATGTGCTCGCGCTCGGGCGGTGGATCTTGTGGCGGATTCTGATCAGATGCCATCTCTAGGTGCCCTCGCTGCAGCCTGTTTGATATCAGCTTCGGCGAAAACCGCGTCCGCTACTCACGCTGGTTGACTCATAGAAGTGGCATCGTGCCAAAAATCGTGCGAAGGCGATCTAGGGCCCTGGCCCGGAGCATGTACACCGCCCCTGGGCTCCGACGGAGGGTCTCCGCCACTTGCTCGATCGGCAATCCGTCCAGATCGTACAGCCTCACGACCTGTTGATAGGCCTCTGGAAGCTGTGCCAGCGCGGGACTCATCGCACTCTCAGCGTCCTGCCGGGCCACCGCCTTGCTCGGCGTATCCGTGTTGCCGCCCAGCATTTCATACAGCGCGACTGTGGAGTCCTGAGGGTTGGCTGGCGCCACGCGCCGACGAGGGTCCGGTCGTTTCGCGGCATCCAGACCCCTGATGGCATCTCGCAGGTTGTTGTCAGCCATGCGAGACAGCCAGCGGCGGAAGTCCGCGACCGTCTGAGGCTTCTCCTGCTTGAAGTGCAGAAAGGCCTCCAGGTAGGTGACCTGCATAACGTCGTCTTCGCTGATCACCGATTGCCATGGCTGCCCGATCTTGCCCGAAAGGCCGGCTCGCACAATCGGTCCATGCTCTTCCAGGAGCGCTAGGAGGGCTTCTTCGCCCCCTTCGGGTGCGCGGGCGAGGGGCGTTTCGTCGTCGTGCATGGGGATTCCCTCAAGGCCTCAACTCCAGCGTACCCGGCTGTTTCCGGCGATTCAAGGCCATGCCGGCCCTTCGGCGCCCCATACCAGCCTCAATCGCTCGAAAGCTGGGCGAGCCGATCCCGCCCCTTCTGGCATATGAGAGAAAAACGCCACGTCTCCGCGTGAGTAGCCCTCGCGACCTTCGCCGTAGCAGGAGGACGTGGCAGCAGACATCGACCAGGGGCCAGCGGTACACGGCGGAGACCCCTGCCGGAATCGGCAAGGAGCAGAGCGATGAGAACCTACGCTGGACTTGCGATCTTGCTGGTTGTCGCACTCGTTTCGTACAAGGGGATCGGAAAGACGCTCAACCCCGATCCGGAACCCGCTCTCGCAACAAACGACAACTATCACAGAATCCGCATCGGCATGTCAGAACGCGAGGTGCGATCGATTCTGGGTTCGCCTTCAGGAACGGTTCGGGGAACCAACGGGAAGGGCGCACGCGCCGCCATGTGGCAGAACGGGAAGATGACGCTTCTTCCCGCGGAAGGTGCGGATATCTCCGAACTCACGGTAGACAACGGATGGATTCTGGAAGCGCAAGGCGCTAGCCCCGTCAAGGCCAGGGTAAAGCACAAATCGTGGTCGAAAGGCCTGACCATAGACAACCTAGTTCCGGCGAGCAGCGTTCTGTTCTTCACCAACAAGGGAGAATGGGCGCACATGGGATATCTCGGGCACGGATTCTCGTACCACATCAACGGCCAGTACTCATTCTCTGGACGGCGACCGCACGACCCGAGTGAACTCGAAGTCTGGGGGAAAATGCGAGGCACTGGCGCCCTGTGGCAAGGCGTGGACCAGGGGAGGATATCCGTCGTGTTCGAGGATGGAGGCGTGATCTTCAAATCATACCATCGTCCACCTTCAGACCCTTCAACCGAAGGTGACCTTGCTGGCCTGTATGAGTCGCATCCCGGGGAATCGAAAAGTGGACGACCGTGACTTCACCGCTCCACTCAGCCAACCCTCGTGGTGCGTCGATTCGCGATCGCTGGGCTCAAGAGTACCACTGTGGATTTCGGCTAAACATTCGACTGAAACCGAGTTTCCTTTGTTCGTGGCAATACAAATCAGGAGAGACAATCATGGTGCGAAGACGAACGTGGCTGATCAGCACTCTGCTGATCGTCGCTACTATCCACACGTCGGCCGGCCAGGCCTGGTGTCAAACGACGTGGTATGTAGACGATGATGCAATCGGCGATCCTGCCCCGGGCGACCCTGCGATCAGCGACCCGGCTGAAGACGGGACCGCCGGACACCCGTTTGACGCCATACAAGAGGGAATCGATGCGGCGGTGAGCGGCGACACGGTTCTCGTTCTAGCAGGGACCTACACCGGTGCCGAGAACCGCGATCTCGACCCGATGAGCAAGGCCATTTTGATTACTGGCCAGGCCGGCGCAGAAAACACGATCATCGATTGCGAATTGGCCGGGCGTGGTTTCAACATCCACCGATCCGAAACCAGCCAGACCATCATCGATGGACTCACGATCTTCCGCGGCAGCACTGACATGATCTCCAGCGTCAACGCAGGCGGCATCTACTGTACTATGAATGCTCGGCCGCTGATCCGAAACTGCATTATCGAAGCCTGTGAGGCGGAATCCAAGGGCGGAGGCTTCGTGTCCTCTACCACAACAGCGCCTGGACCGACACTCTTTCACTGCACTTTCCGTAGCAACACAGCTACCTTCAACGGCGGAGCTGTATACCTGTACTACAACAGTGCAGCGACGTTCTTGGGATGCACCTTCGTCGATAACGATTCTGGAAGCTACGGGAGTACTCTCTACTGCCTGTCCGGCGCACAAGTTGACGTAAAGAGCTGCTTGGTGACGCGAAGCACAGGCTCAATTGCCATGTACTTCTCGGGGAGTGACCCGATCATCACGAACTGCACCGTTTCCGACAACGAAGGCCGAGGCATTCTCCTTGATGGCGCCAGCCATGGCTCGATACTGAACAGCATCTTCTGGGCGAACGGCTTGGAACACGTTGGACATTGGGCCGGCTCAACGTCGGAAGTGTCCCACAGCAATCTCGAAGGAGGTTGGCCCGGTCAATTCAATACTGACTACGAGCCTCGGTTCACAGACTCCGCCAACGATGATTACAGCCTGGCCGGAATTTCCCCTTGCATCAACCTGGGTGATCCCGACTACGTGCTAGCGCCGGGTGAACTCGATCTCGCCGGTGTCGACCGG
Organism: uncultured Planctomycetaceae bacterium; assembly: GCA_964611695.1. Classification (GTDB taxonomy): domain Bacteria; phylum Planctomycetota; class Phycisphaerae; order UBA1845; family UTPLA1; genus CAZTAR01. The sequence goes on from CAZTAR010000033.1 coordinate 6,683, forward strand.
GTCATGCATGGCCGGATTGACATGGGCGCCTACGAGAACGCGAGTGGGCCGCCCATGGACGCCGATGGCGATGAACTTCCCGACGATTGGGAACTCGGATGGTGGCCCAGTCTGTCGCAAGGCGCTCTGGATGACAGCGACGGCGACGGGCTCACGAATTTGTATGAATATCGCTACAACACGGATCCTGCCAACTCGACTCAGACACCGACGACGGTGCCGGCGGGGCTGGTCGAGGGCCTGTGGACGTGGGCCAATTCGCCTTATCTCATCGCGGGTGACATCAGCATCGCCTCGGGAACGAGTCTCGAGATAGGCCCCGGTGTCGAGCTACGGTTCAGCAGTGGTGCGGGGCTTCAGGTGGTCGGAGTTCTTCGCGTTCTCGGTGTCCTATCGGGGCCAGACCAAGCTCCCGTGGTTTTCACATCCGACGAAGCCGTGCCAGCGCCAGGTGATTGGAGCGGCCTTTCGTTTACTGATTACAGTTCCGCTACCGAGCTGCACAACACGGCGATTGAGTACGCCAACTGCGGTGTCCTTGTGGACGAAAGCCGGCCAGGGTTCTACGGCTGTACGATTCGGCATTGCTTCTCGGACGGTGCGTATGTCAGTTCTTACTCGAGCTGGTGCGACACGACTACGGCCAAGCCGGTTTTTGAAGATTGCGTATTCCTGGACAATGGAGGCTATGGAATCCGCTGCCTGGCGGCTGGCAGCAACTCGGGCGGCTGTACGATACACAAAGTCGCCTTCATCCAAGGAAGCATCAAGCGCTGTCTGGTGACGCAAAACGCCGCGGGGGGAATCCACATGAACTCGCACCACGGCGCTGCCGGCAACAACGGTCTGATCACGATCGCCTTGTCCGATTCTGTCATCAGTTCCAATCAAGGCGACGGCCTGACTTTGATGGGAACGAGTTCCGTCGAGCCACCGGTCATCAACAACACGATCTGCAACAACGAGGGTGCTGGCGTTCGAATTGATGTGCCGTCTCCTTTCTACGTGAGCGATATCGAGATGCACAACAACATTGTGGCCTACAACAACCCAGGCGTGGATGTTGACGGCAGCCCCAATCTCGCCTTCGGCCACAACGACGTTTGGGGCAATCCGGGTGGAGACTACTCAGGGTCGTTGGCTGATCAGACTGGAGTGGCTGCCAACATCTCCATGGACCCACTCTTCATCGATCCAGCGGCCGGAAGCGAGTACCGATTGGCCTCAAGCTCGCCGTGCATTGATAGTGGGAACAACGCTGTCGGGGCGACCGAGACTGACTTCGATGGCAACGCGCGAAGGGCAGATGATGCCGGCAAACCGGATTGCCAGCAGGATCCGGGATCGTGCGGAACGGCTCCGATTATCGACATGGGGGCGTGTGAGTTCCAAGGGACGAGCGCCTTGCTGGGCGACATGGATTGTAACGGTGTGTTCGACTTGGAAGATGTTCCAGCGATGGTCAACGCTCTGCTGGACCCGCTCGGCTACGCGGATGCGCATCCGGGTTGTGATATCGCCATGGGCGACTTCACGGCTGATGCCAAGACCAACGGTGCCGATATCCAGGCGTTCGTTGACACGCTACTTGGATCGTGAGCAGGGCACAGACTCGAGCAGGCTCTCCCTCAACATGGACCGAGATGTGGACTGAAGCCCGTGCCCAACGCATGCACAAGTCCCAATCATCGGCGTGAGTGGCCGCCAGGATCTTCGCCGTAGTGTTGGGAGGCGTGGCCGCTTTGGTTGATCGCCCTCCACCCGATCGAGCGGAGACTCGATCCATGTGAGCGCCGGACACGGTGGATGGCGCGCAGGGCGACAAGTGCGTACGGCATGGACGCGGGAACAAACACGAGGTGATCATGCAAGCTGCAACGGAGCTTACCGTCGGTCGCGCCACTTGGGAGAGCAGCACGTCGCCCAAGATGGGTGAACGGACCATCGCTGGGCCGTTGTTTGTGGTCGCCCTGTTCGTCGTCGCCAGCTTCGCGACGTGGAGTCTGTGCAACAGTATCGAGTTCACATCCTCCAATGCCCTGATCGCCCTGCTCTGGATCGCCGGTTTCTTCGTCTTGAGCCTCAACGTTGCCTACATGCTGCTCACGGCGATCATCGCTCGGTGTTTTCCGCCGGCACTTTTGCCCGAAGCAGACCTCATGGACATGCCCGCTTGCGATGTCGTGTTCGTCGCAAAGCATGAGCCAGCGGAGGTGTTCGACAACATGGAGGAGTCGCTGGCGGGCAATCTTCAGCCACGAGCTCGCCTGGTGTTCATCAGCAACTCTACGGACAGGAAGTACCTGGATCTGGAAGCCGCGGGGATTACGCGCCTTCGTCGCAGATTCGGCGAGTCACGAGTTGTCTACTGGCGCAGCCAGAGCAATCCGATGGGCAGAAAGCACACGGCCGTCCAGCAGTGGCTTCGAGAAGAGACGGCCAGCCCCTACGCCATGCTCTGCGATGCTGATTCTGTGATTCCGGAAAACATGCTATCTCGTCTGATTCGCAAGGGAGAGCATCCGAACAACCAGGACATCGCGGCCTTCCAGGCGGGGCTGCGCGTGCGTGCGACGCAGACACACTTCAGCCACTATCTGCGGATGGGAACGGAGTTCGCCCAGAGGGTGTACATGGCATCCTATCAACGGATTTTCCGGTGTTGTCCCTACTTCGGTCACGGGGCCTTGCTCCGTCGAAGCCAGTTCAAGTGGATGCGCGTTCCCGCCAGCGCGCTGAGTCACGACATCTGGGATATGGCTCTCCTCTCACGCCGCGGTTATCGCGTGGCCTTTTGCCCGGACGTCTATACGTACGAGGAGCTCCCTTGGGACTATCTTGAAGTCCTTCGTCGTGACAAGAGGTGGGCCGAGGGGACGATTCAGTCGGGTGCTGTTCTCAAGCTCCCCGGGATCTCGTTCGCCAATCGCTTCTTCGTGTGTTTCGCGATCTACACCTACGTCTCGCAACCGATCTTCCTTGCCTGGCTTCTCCTAGGCTTCTTGGAGGGAGTAGCATCCAACGGCGTTGGGGGAGAACTCGGCCAGCAGTTGGCCTTCCTCGGCGTGGGGACCATGGCGCTTGATGGCGGCGCGATGTACCTGCCAATCCTCCTGATCGTGTTCCTTCACCGCATGCCCATGTGCAGGGGATTCCGTGAGGTCTTTGAGATCGTCAGGGAGTTGCTGTTCAGCACCGTGATCTTCCTGAACAGCGTGTTGTACTCATCGTGGGCGGTGATCATGGCTCCGTTTGGAAAACGCAGTTGGATCCCGATGGCGAAAGGAGCTGCTTCCACGACGCCGGGTTTGATGCGGACCTTGCGAGCGATGGCTCCCAGTCTGGTCGTCGGCATTACGATGCTAGCCGTCGGTTCGGTACTTGCTCCAGGATGGGTGATTTGCGCATCGCCTTTTCTAGTCTCTTTCACGATCGGGCCGATTGTTGTCCATCTGACTTCGCGGCGTCGCGCGGTATCCGATTGTTGACACAGACAGGCGGAGGATTATGGCATGGCTCGGATGCTCTCGATGACATCACTCATGGCGGCGGCGCTCATCATCGGCAGCAGTTCGCGCGCCGCGGATCTGCTCATCAACGGCGATTTCGAGGAGGGCAGCGGAGAGCCGCGCAACCCGTATGGAATCAGCTCGTGGACAGGGTTTGGGAATCAAGAACGCTCCGCCGAGCACGTCCTGACCGGCAACGCGTCGTTGAAGTTATTCGGGGGCCGGGGTCAAACAGGGCTGTACCACGTCGCACCGCTACTGCCTGGCCGCCGTCTCCACGCCTACGTCTCGATGCTCTCTCCGTCAGGCGATGAGTTTGGTGGAACGGCTCGCGCAGGAATCCGGTTGGAGTTTCTTGGGCCGTCCGAAGAGAGACTAGAGTTCGCATTGGCCGACGGCGAGACGCCCGTGGACCTCTGGCACGGATTCACGACCACGATCGTGTCGCCGCCTGCCATCGGCATTGGGCGATTCGTTTGCTTCTGGGCAGACGGCGACGATCCAAGCGGTTCGATCTACTGGGACTCGGTCGCCGTGACCGAGGAAGCTTATCCAGTCGAGAATCTGCTCTTCAACCAGGGCTTCGAGCAGGGCAAGCATGACTTGGCTGATCCGTTCGCATTGGATGAGTGGATCGCCTTCGGCAACGCCGCGCAATCGTACGAGGTCGCGCTCGACGGCGCGGCCTCATTGAAGCTGTTCGGTGGGCCATGGTCCTCCGGAGCATACCAGGATTTCAGGTACGACCCGGGTTATCCCCTCTCGGTGAGTGCGCAGTACGCCACCGTTTCTCAAGATGCCATCGCCGGGACGGCGATCTCCGGAGTGACCATCGAGTGGCCAGAACCGATCATTGGTGTGGCGGAGGAACTGAGCTTCGGTGCCTTCAGCCAGGTCGATACATGGGAGGACATGGAGATCGTCGTCTATCCACCGGCTGGCTCGATTGCCGTTCGCTTCGTGTCGCTGATTGTCGATGGGCAGAATCCATCGGGAGCGGTCTACGTTGACGATGCTTCACTCGTCGCTGTCTTGCCAGGCGATGTGAACGATGATGGTCGAATCAACGGTGAGGACATCGCCGGATTCACCCAGGCCCTTCTCGATCCAGCGTCAGTTCCGTATCAGGCGTGGGCCGCTGCCGACATTGGCGGACCGGATGGCCCCTGTGCGGCCGACGGTGTGGTCACTCTTGATGATCTTCCAGGTTTCCTGAAGCTTCTGCTGAACTCGGCATGCGATTGAGAGTGATCTCCGAGAAGATGTTGCCCGTCCCTACCGCGAGCCACATCAAAGCGTGATCGTGCCCGCGGAGAAAGCACGCCGACCCGAGTGCCCAACCTGCGATTCGTTGAGCTGGCCGTTGTTGGAAGCGACGCGCCGGCAGGATGGGGGCCTATCACCAATCAGAGACAGTTGGGGTAGTTTCCGGCCGACCAAAGGGGAGTGGTCCGCAGCACACGCAGTTGGCGCATGGTTTTGGGGCCATGCGAGCTGAGCGAGACCAGCTCTCGCCAACCACGCGGAGCTCACAGAGCTTGGGCAGCCATGGTCGATCGGATACAATCCTGGGATGGGTCAGTCGCCCGTGGTGTCCTACGGCCTTTGTAGGCCAGGAGGTACAGCATGGCGACTGAAAAAGTTGGCGTACACCGGAAATGGCATGGAACCGTTCCCGTCGACAAGCTGGGCAACGCGCTGCCGAAGAGCGAATGGCCGCGAGAGCGACCGTTCCGCTGGGCGGTGCGTTGGTTCGGCTCGGATGGGAAGCGGTTCAGCAAGAGCTTCAAGAGCAGAAAGGAGGCGAATCGATTCGCCGAGACGAAACAGGCGGAAGTACGAGTGGGAAAGGGTGACCGCCCGCGCGCGGTTGCACTTGGGGAGTTCGCAAAGATGTATCTCGATCTTCGCGGCGACCTCGCCCCGAGGACCAGGGTCGAGTACGAGCGCACGTTGCGTTTCTTGTGTGAGTTTCTGGGGCGACGGATGATCGTCAGCAAGATCACATCCCTGGACGCGAGGCGTTTCGTGGCGTGGTATCGCGAGCGGAAGCATCGCGGTAGAACGCCGGCGCCGGCAACGGTGAATAAGGTCTTGCGGGAGTGCAAGCGGATCTTCCGCGAGGCCGTTGCGTGTTCGTTGATTCGCGAGAATCCGTTTCGCGAGATGCGTCAGGAGAAGATCGGCCAGCGAGCATGGCAGTACGTCAGCCCTGCGGGCTGCCGCAAGCTAATCGAGGCATCACCATCACTTCGGTGGCGAGGCATGATCACGCTTGGCTACTGCTGCGGGCTGCGGCTGGGCGAGGTGCTCAACCTGACTTGGTCCGACGTCGATTTCGAGCGGAGCGAGGTTCGCGTCGTTCGGAAGAACGCGTCGGAACACCGAGCCGCGTGGACGCCCAAGGACAAGGACATGAGGGCCCTTCCGTTGCCGACTCTTGCCGTCAGCGTTCTCGCGGAAGTGCAGTTCGCTGCTGCGGACGGACAGGAGTACGTGTTCGTCAACGGCCGAGGCCCCACGAAGGGCGACCGCGTGAGACCGATGAACATCTGGCGAGACTTCCAGACAATCCGCGAGAAGGCTGGCCTACCGAAGTGCTCGTTCCACGACCTTCGGAAGAGCTACTGCACGAATCTCGCAGGTGTTGTCCCGCTGCATGTTGTCCAGGAGTTGGCGGGGCACGCGGATATTCGCACGACACGCAAGCACTATCTGAAGGTGCGAGATGAGCACATTGACTCTGCCCGACGCGCGCTGGAGGAGGTGATGCAATCGTGAGATGCATCCGCATTGACCCAGCTCTTGACCCACTCGGCCGAAAGCGGCGCCTGTCGGCGCGTTCTCGGACCGGCGAAAACGAGGGCATGGAATCGTAACTCCATGCAGTTGAATGACCTGCAACGCAGACCCTGTTATAAGTGCCAGATCCATGACAGGCAGCTCACGCAGCTGGGCGTCATAGGGGCCTCCTTGCCTCGGGCCACGAATCGCCGCGTTGCCACTCTGAAGATCAAGGATGCTGGTGCTTCCGCTCTCGCTCTTGTCAGCCGCGCCAATGCACTGGTGCGTGTCCGCCGTGAACGTCACCGCCGACGATCTGCTTGTGGGTTGGCATGAGCGACGTTGCTCCCTCTCGGGCCGGCCGCAACGTCTCCGTCTACATCTACATGGCCTGTTGCACGGCATGCCCTGCATCGGCAAGCCGCTTCGACTCACCTACCGCGTCGTGTACAAGCTTCCCCGCTTGCCCTTCCACGGATTCCGTTTGATCTTCTTGGCCTTTGCCAACTCGTTGAGCGTGTTGTATGCGTCACCTGGCCGGCCGGCAGATCGCCAGGCTTTGCTGATTTGAGCGCCTGTGGCGCCCTTGGCGCCGGCCTTCTTGATTGTGGCCAGCACAAGCTCGTTCGCGGTCGTCTTGAACTTCTTCCGCCGTCGCACCTTCTTGGCCGTCTTGGCCTTGCCGATCTTCTTGGCGGTCGCCTTTTTCTTGCCGCGGGGTCGCCCTCGGCGTTTCGGTGGCTTGATCCCTAGCGATCCGAATGCCGCATCGATGTCGGCGATCGCGTCCAGGTGAGTCTGCCGCTGATCCTGAAGCTTCCTGATGAGTGCTTGTAGGTGGTTGATTGCTGTTTTGGACATGGTTTTTCCCTCAAGGACATTGTCACATGAGGTGTGATGATACGGTGCCGAGGACTCGCTGTCATCGGGTCCTGATCCCCCGGATTTCTGCGTCGTTCGTGTCGCGGCTTGCTTGGCGTCGCTGCTCGATGCCGTCGCCATCCTATGTTTGGGCTGGCTGCGACCACTCTTGCCTCGAAAGCCCCCTCGCGCTGCCCGGCTCGCGGTGTAGTTGTGGGCGATCGGCTCGGGCGGTTTTCTCGCGGCGGATTGCCCCCAGATTCTCCGCTTCATCACTATGCCGTCATCCCTTCGGGCCGTACATCGGTCAGGATGGGTGTGGGTACATTGTTGACTATGGAGGCACTATCATGCGTCGCATGCAGGAACGATCGTCCATCGCTGGTGCGAAAACACAGGACCGTCTCAGCAGGCGGTGCATCATCTTCACGCAGGGCCCGACGGCGACGTTCAAGTCAACCCTCACAGACTATCTTGCTCGGCGCCTCAACGTGCAGATCGCTGCGACACATGGGGCGGGGAAGATCGTGAACAACGGCGTGCTTGATCATGTCGAGCGGGCGCGCCGCTACGAGTGTATTCTCAACGAGGCCCGTACGCTCGCCCGCGCAAACAAGTCGGTCGTCTTGGATGGTGTTTTCGATGAGCTGCAGTGGCGGCAGGTTGTGTACGGCTTGGTCAGGGATTCAGGCGCGAGCCTGATCGTCATCAAGACGCAGTGCGGCTCGATTGAGCCCATCAAGGCTCGGCTGCAACAGCGAGCGGAGAACCCCGATTTGCCCGATAGCGAGATGGCCGACATGTGGTTTTGGAATTTTACGAGCAAGGCAGTTATGAACAGTCCTGTCGAGGACGACGACGATTTCGTCGCCCGTGGTGGCGAGCTCATCACGTTCGAGACGGGCATGGACCGCAGCGTCACGTGCTCTCCTGGTGCCAGCGCGAACGCCAAACTCGTAGCGCAACTGATCGAAGACAGTCCGTTGATGATCTGTCAGCCCTGACGCCGGCGTCGTGAGCGATCACCAGGTAGCGTGCAGCAACGCGTGATGGCCATGGTCACGCCCGACTCCTGCATGCCTCGCAGCACGCACCAACGGCCCCGATGCGATCATCGCAGAACGAGTCGCCGGGCAGTACCCTGGTGCGTTGCTCTACTGCATACGCGTACGAAATGGCGTCAACGAGGTTGTCACGATGAACACGATCACAAACGGCACGGGCGAACAACAGGGCCCGGCACTACCACTTCGTTTTCGCCTCCGGGATGGTCGGGCTTGCGCCATCAGGATGGCGGTCGAGGAGGATGCAGAGGAACTCTGCGCACTCGTCCCTAAGCTGGACACCGAAACGGACTTCCTCAGCCGGTTTCCGGGTGAGTTCGACAAGACGGTTGAGCAGGAGCGTGCCTTCATCCGCGAGAATACCGAGACTGCTGGCGGCCTCTTTTTGGTCGGTGAGGTGGAGGAGCGAATCATCGCTGGCGGAGGTGCCTCGCTTGAGAAACGCAAACGCTTCATGCACCGGCGAGAGTTCGGTCTTGCCGTGCTCAAGGCGTTCTGGGGGCAGGGCATTGGGCGGAGGCTGACTGCCATCATCATCGATTGGGCACGACACCAGGGCCTCCAGAAACTCGGTCTGAAGGTCGTTCACCACAACCACGCCGCCATCGCCCTGTACACGTCACTCGGCTTCACAGAGGAAGGGCGGCTGATCGGCAATGTGCTCCTCGCGGATGGGTCCTACGGGCACACGATTCTCATGGGCAAGTTTCTGCGCGAGCCTTGAGCCGAAGGCGATGGGCAAGCAAGCGGGTGACCAACCTACCATCACACCCGGCTCCCGCACGCCGGACAGTACTTGCCTCCGGGCCTGAGCGCACCGTCGCAGACAGGGCACCGCTCGTGTGGGTCCCGTCGGGCATGCGCCCGAACACCAGCTGCTGGCAGCAGAATCACCAGGGCCGCGATGACCGTGATGGCGGTGCCTGTGACGAACTCCGAGCGGATGGATCGCGCCCAGCCGAACACGCCCGCATCATTCAACCATGTCACGATCACGAGTGCGTTGGCAAGGAAGAAAACGGCTGCAATCGCGCCAACGACGACAAGTTTTCTGGTCCTGAGGACCATTACTACACCTCCCTTTCTACCCCAAGTGTAGCGCATGATTCTCGATCGCGCAAATCCATCGCCAGAAAAACTGCGAGGGTTTTCTGTAAGTGGCGCGGCCGCGCGCATTTATGTGACGCAAGAAAACGAATGACGACGACCTTCTCGGTCACCGCGCCCGTGTCACATCATCCAGAAGTCATTCCTTCGTCAGGCCCGGGACGGTGGCATCGAGGCGTGATGGGCTATACTCGCAGTGGCGTTTGGGAGAATCAGCCGTCCTGCGGCATGATCGTGGACGCCGATCGGGAAGCTGGAGTATGTCGAAGAAGAAGCTCTACATCCAAGGACTCGTGAAGACTGCCGACACGGTGCGCCGCGGTCTCACGCGGCCGGTGTCGACCATCGGCAAAGAGCACCTCCGCAGTCTCGTGGTCGATTCGATTCAACAAGTTGACAGGATTCTGGAGAGGCATGGCGCGAAGATCGACTCCCTGCCGGCGCCGACCAGGAGGGCGTATCAGTTCCTTTCGAGCTTGAACTTCGATTCCATCAAGCCGGTGCCGACTACCGAAGCAGAAGGCCAGGCGAGCGGAAACGTGTCTCTGGTAGGCTTGATGTCGTTCTGGGACGGGATCCTCGCAAAGTTGGCGCGGCCGATTTCGGCCGAGAAGGCAGACACGCTGCACCGCTCGATCAGCTCGGCAAGCGGCAACATCAAGTGCTACATGAACGACAACGATCTGACCTTCGGGGATCTGACGTCCCAATCGCGTGCCATCCGCGGTTGGCTGGCGTTGTTCTCCGAGCGCACGAACTTCGACATGTACGTTGTCGCCGCGACTCGGGCCAAGCCGATCCTTGAGGCGTCAATGCAGAGGGCGGGGAGGTTTCAACTACCGGCGATGATCCAGTTCCGCCCCCTGACGGGCCTGTACCGCCTCCGAGGCTATCGTGACGGGACGCGCATAGTGTTGCCGACGCCGATGCTGTGCTTCTCGGATTCGCTTTTCGCGTCCTTGGCAGACGCGGCCTTCAACGGGGGCAGCAAGCAGCGCGTCGTCGAAGCCACCTGCAGCGATGAGTACCAAAGCATCCAGGCGGAGCTGGATGCGGTCAGCGGCGTGGAAGAGCACTCCGCCGGCGTACACCACGATCTCGGTTCATCCTTCGATCGCGTCAATGAGAAGTACTTCGATGGCTGCCTGGCGCGCCCGCGTCTGACCTGGAGCCGAACCTTCACCGGCAGGAAGTTCGGGCACTACGACCACGTCGGTGACACGGTCATGATCAGCCGTACGCTCGACGACGCGGATGTCCAGGTCTTCGTGGTCGATTTCATCATGTACCACGAGCTACTGCACAAGAAACCCGGCGTGGCATGGCAAAATGGGCGCCGCGCGGTGCATACGCCCGCCTTTCGTCGCGAGGAGAAGCGGTTCGAGCAGTACGCGGCAGCAGAAGCGGCCCTCACAGCACTGGCCAAGCGTCACGGGTGATCCAGATGAGGGCAGAGCCTGGGTCGAACGACACGATCGCCATCTACACGATCGGCTTCTCCAAGAAGAACGCCGAGACGTTCTTCGGCAAGCTCCAGGAGGCGAGTGTTCGTCGCGTGGTCGGCATTCGTCTCAGAAACACGTCGCACCTTGCGGGCTTCACCAAACGCGACGACCTGCGGTTCTTCTTGCGGCGCGTCGCGGACATCGAGTATGTCCACCTCCCACAACTCGCGCCGACCGAGGCCCTGCTGGACGACTACCTGAAGAGGCGAATCGACTGGACAATGTACGAGCACCGGTTTGACGAGATCATCGCTGCGCGACGGATCGAAACGCTCGTCACGCCTGAGCAACTGGCGAATGCCTGCCTGCTTTGCAGCGAGCCGTCACCCGACAAGTGCCACCGCAGGCTCGTGGCCGAGTACCTACAGCGGAAGTGGGGAAACGTGCGCATCGTACACCTGCGATGAGCGAGGCCCGCTCGTGCGCCCAGCGAAACCAGGAGATGCTCCGAATGCCGCGTTCTTGTCCAACTACCGAAGAGGCCCTTGTCCTGGTCGGCAAGGTTGATCGCAAGTTCAGGCCTGCCTGGGAGGCGTACGGCCCGAAGGAGCAGGCATCGCTGGCGATGTACTTCCTACCCCACGGTTCCAAGAAAGAAGTACTCGGCCCAACACGACCTCGGATTCTCAAATGGTATTGCCCGTTCGCGGCACAATGCGAGTTTCCGAGCGGGCATCGCTACTGCATCAACGTGTACACCGGATGTGCACACGCCTGTGTCTATTGCTACGCTGCCAGCTACGCGCCGGAGAACGCCAACAGCAAGCGAGATTTTGAACGCCTTCTCGGCAAGGACGTGGAGGATCTCGAACGGTTTGACGTACCGCCGGCCCCTGTCCATCTGTCTAACAGCACGGACCCGTTTCAGCTGCTGGAAGAACAATACGGCCACACACGGATGGCACTCGAGCAGATCCTGGAGCACCGCCGCCGCTTCACGACCGTGACGATTCTCACCAAGAACCCGTTGCGACCCGTCGAGTTGG
>CAZTAR010000034.1:0-18367 GCA_964611695.1 uncultured Planctomycetaceae bacterium
CCTCCCCCAAGAACGCCCCCTGTCTGTCGAGAAACAACTTCGGCTCCGCCAAGCGAAATCGGTAGATGCTCTGCTTAACATCGCCGACAACGAACAGGTTGTCAGCCCTCGAATCGTGTGTCTCTCGGGCAACCAGTTGAAGAATCTCAGCCTGCAAACGGTTCACATCCTGAAACTCGTCCACAAGGACGTGGTCATATTTATCCCGAAGCCGGGCCGCGATGCCCGCGTCATCGTCGCGGAGAAGATCGAGGGTCATTCGTTCGAGGTCGGAGAAGTCAAGAACGCCCAGTTCGCGTTTGGCACTCTGGTAACGCTTGCGAACTTCGGTAACAATCGCGAGCAGCATCTCGACGTGTCCACTCGTTCGGGCGATTCCCTCCGCCCAGTCCGCCGATGTGAACCGACCGAACACCTTCGCGAGCCGCTTCTGGAAATAATCATCCCTGATTCGACGAACGCTTGAAGCCGCCGCCTTAAACGCCTGCTGGTCAGCGCCAGGCAACGCTTGAATCTTCTTGGAATACCGCGGTACGGCGGGAAAAGAATACGAACCAATCCCGTCCCGGCAAACCCGATCGACCTCGCCCATGCCGGGCGATTCCCCCAACTGCGACAACCACCCATCAAGCGATTCGGCGTAGTCTTTGAGACATACAGCAAAATCGGTAACAACCGGCGGCCCCTTCCGGAATTGCGACAATTGCGCCTGGACGGCATCGCGCTGCGAGGTGAGTTCGTCTAACAGCCAGACGACCAGGTGTTCCGACCAGAAGGCGGAAAGTGCCGAGAGGTGCGCGTCTGAGGTGCTGTGACACCGCTGCCCCGAGGGTGTTTCCGCCGTTCGCGAAGAAACCTGTGGCACCGGCGTCTCGCCGGTGGGATCACAGGCCGGACGCCCGTGCGGCACCTCAGAGGCAAAGTGGCACAAACAGTCATCAGTCCACGCTTGTGGGTCTGGCACGGATGTCAGAAAAGCGTCCACCTGAAGAACACGTTGGATCAGCCCCGCGTCATTCGCTCCACCATAAGCCGCAAGCAAGTCAAGAAACGCCTCGCCCACGGCATCGTCCCTGTCCGCGAAATCATCAAAGACCTTCTTGCAGGTTTCTCGCCGGAGCAGTTCCGCATCCTGGGCGTCGAGCAACGGCGCAAGTGGATCGACATCCGCTTGCGCGAAATAGCGGCCCAGCACGCGGCGACAAAAGGCGTGAATCGTCGAGATAGAGGCGGTGTCGAGCAACGCCAATTGCCGCTGTAACCAGCGATTCGTCGGAGCCGCTTCGAGCCGTCCGCGCAGGGCCTTTGCGATACGCTCCCGCATCTCGGTCGCGGCGGCTTCGGTAAAGGTCACAACCAACAACTTATCAACAGGACACGGCGGAGAAAGATCAGCTATCAGGTGCGCGCATCGCTCCGCGAGTACCGCGGTCTTGCCGCTCCCGGCGCCGGCGGAAACGAGCACGCTCGAACCCATGGCGTCGATGGCATCGCGTTGATCTTCCGTCCAGGTCCAGTCCGTCATGGCGATTCTTTCCGGCAATCCGTGGGTCTCTCATCCGCAAGTTCCGCGAGGACTTCGCTTCGGTTCATCTTCCGCAACACCCGGGTTTCCCGCGTGGCGTATTCAATCCGGCAAACCGTTCGATAGGCGCACCACGAACAAGGAGTCTGTTTGCCAAGCCGTGCGGGAATCACCGCGATGTTGCCGGAGAGCCAATCCTCTGCGAGTTCGGCCATCTTCAAGCGAACATGCTCGATCAGACGCGGCATCACCCCCGACTCGACTGCGTCGGAACTATCTTGGTGCCCGAGCAGACTATCCTTCTTGCGATACACGGCGAAGGCGTCGCTCCAGCCCACCTTAAACGTCGGCTCGATCTGATCGATCCAATCGAAATCAACAACCCCACGCGGGCGAAAGGGCTTGAACACGTCGAGGGCTGCTTCTTCCACCTCGTCAGGGTGTTCGATTCGTTTGAAATCGCCCAGCAACGGAAGGTAAAACGCCCCGCCGGGAATGACCTCGCATCCGACAAGCCGCTTTCCGTGGTCGCGGATCACCAGTAAGTAGGCCAAAAGTTGAAGTGCCAGCCCGTGGTAGACCTCCTCCAGTTGCAGTCGCCGAGAGAGACGGCGTTTGTAATCGAACACAACGGCGAGCGCGGCATCGCCCGCTTGAACAACATCGACGCGATCGATTACGCCTCGCACAGCAACGGACCGACCACGAGCGAGCTTCAATTCAAGCGAAGGCAGCGCATCGCCCGGCATGTCGCCGAAAGACTGCTCCGTCGCAACCGGCCGCAATTGCGTGATGCCGGTCGTGGTTTTCTCGCCCGTGACGGCTGGCGGCAGTTCGTGGTCCCCGCGCCAGACGGCAGCGTGTTGTTCGTGCGGCTCCATTCGCACTTCCTGGGCATATTGAGGCACCACGTCGCGGCAAAGTCGTGAAAGATTCCGCGCGATGTCGCCCGGCGACATTTCTCCCAAGCGAGCGTCCGTTTCGATGAGTTCATTCACAAACTGTTCGAGTATCGTGTGGTAAAGCCTGCCCAGGTCGAGGGCGTCGATCTTGTGTTGGGGTCTTTCCCGAAGCGAAAGGCCATGGGTGACGAAGTGCTGAAAGGGACATTGGGCGAATCTCTCCAGCCGCGTGACACTGGTTCGATACGGCGAAGACCAAAGTGATGCTGTAGAAGCCGCGGAGAGAACGGCCCTTCGTGGAGGCGCCAGCGCCGACATCGCCGCCGAGACCTTGGACACAACGGGACCCGCAGTCCGAGCCCACGCATAAAGCGCCGGCCAAACATCCGTTGCAACCGAATCTGTCGGCCTCGCCCCACCACACCACGACCGCATCTGCAATGCCAGCGAGCCGGCCAACTGACTCGCCATGCTGATCGAGGCCGGGCTCTCTGCGGAGACTTTTTCCATCGGCACATCCGGCAACACACAGCGGATCGAATCCCAATACGGCGTCGGCCCAAGCGGCTTGCCGCTTTCATCATTCTCCGGATAACTAATCCACAGGTATTCACTCGGGCGAGTCAGCGCGATATACGCGAGCATACGTTCATCAAGAAGCCGCCGCGCATGCGTCTGGCCCAGTGGAATGCCAGATTGTTCGAGGCGAAGACGTTCGTCATCCCCCAGAATGGCATCCTCCGACATCCGCGCGGGAAACTGCCCATCACCGAAACCGAGCACGAATGCCGCGCGAATTGCAGGATGGCGGCTTCGCTCGATCGAACCGACCAACACCTGATCCAGCGTCGCCGGCACGAGGCCCAGTGTGAACTCGGAGAGGCCCGACTCGAGCACATCGCGAAACTGCCGACCCGTCATTCGCTCGTCACCCAACGTCTCGACGAGTTGGTCCAACAGCCTAATGATGTCCGTCCAGACATGCTCGTGCTCAGCGGCCTCGTCCAGATCGCCACGCGCCTCGGCCTCGTCACACCAAGCAGACAACCGGTCAGATACGCCCAACCGCTCTAGCAAAGCGTACAGCCGTTTGACCCAAGTGCGGCAAGCGGGATGGCCCTGTTGCGCATCGGCGGGCTTCGGCCACCAATCCCCCACGACACGAACGAATGCCTGACGCGATTCTTCCGCTTGTTGTGTGGCTTCTCTGGATGCCGGCGTGTCGGGCCTGTCGGGTGAGGCCGGATGCGTCCACGGCGCGAGCCACGTCTCGGCGGAAACCAAACCGCAAGCAAGCACATAGTTCTCAAGGGCATCAGCGGCATCGTCATCAAAGCCACTCAATCCGGTCTTGAGAAGCATCACCACCGCTTGATCGAACGAGCCGGAACCGTGCATCGCCATGGCGGCGCGTACAAGATGAACCAACGGGTGATGATAGGTCGGCCGCCGCCGGTCAATAAAAAACGAAATGCCGTGGGCGGCCAACGTCGCCGAGAGAATCTCGTGGTACGGGTCGAGGTTTCGCACAATGATCGCGATATCACGGTATCGCAAGGGAGACTCGCTCCGTTGGACAAGATCGACGATCGCCGAAACGGCCGCTTCGACCTCCGTTCGCCGGTCCGAAGTACAAACCAGGCGCACCGACTGTGTGTTGGTGCTTGAAGAAGCCACACCGGTTTTGTGGCACCGGCGTCTCGCCGGTGGCTCCACCGGCGAGACACCTGTGCCACATTTGTTTCCGATACCACGATGATGCTGGCTACCAGAACGCGGCACAGTGCCGGCGAATAGATATCTTTCCAACCGTGCCAACGGTTCAGCGGCTGCGTATCTCGGCGGCGGCGAGCCGTCCAGAAGAACAGGCTCGTCAATCGGAATCCCGGCTTCGTACAATGCGCGGAGAAGCGTAAACCAGGTCCGCTCAGTTCTTGCGAAGAGCGAGAGATCGTCCGGCGGGCCGTCTGGGTTTTTCGCACGGCCGCGCGTGGGGTCAAGCAGCAGACCAATGTCCACGTGGGGCGAGAGACCGGCCAGCACGGTAATCATCCGAACCTGCTGCTGAGTCAGGCCCGCGAAACCGTCGATCCAGATCAACGCATCGTGAACCCAGGGCACGTCACACAGCCTCGTCCTTGCAAGATCGAGAACACCATCAGGATCGACGCGATCGGACCCCAGATAATCAAGGTACGCGCGATAAAGTAGCGCGAGATCGCCGATACGCGTATCGCAAGGATCGTGCCGGTCTGTCGTCGCGCGGGCGGCTTCCTCCAGTTGCTCGGGAGAAACATCCTCCTGCAAAAGTTCCCCGATGGTCCTCGCGAGCGCCGCCATCGCGCCGCCGCGATCGGCCATCTTGCCAAACTCGCGCAAAGATTTCCGGTGCTTCGTGATAATGTGCCGCAACGCCATCCGCCGACCGATGGGCGTCAACACCGTCGGCATCGTGCCGGGCGTATCATTCAGGATTCGATGTGCCAGTCGCCTGAAGCTGAGAACATCGCACCGCCCCAAAGCCGGGGTCGGGGACAGACTCAAGAGGCCTCGCTCCATTTGGAGGGCGGCTTGTTCAGGAACGAGCATGACGAGGCGCGGACCCTCCACCGCGCTTCCCGCCAGTGCGTCACGGATTTGTGCCTGGCACCAGTGGGTCTTGCCACTTCCCGCTCGACCCGCAATCAGCCGAACCGCCACATGAAACTCCAAACTCGTCCGCCACCGGGACCAGACGCACAACGATTCTGTGGCACTGGCGTCCAGCCGGTGGTATCACTGGCGGAACGCCGGCACCACAGTTTAGAGGCGATCGATGGTCAAGCTGCATGACTCCAAAGTTGCCCGCACACAAAAACGATATTCCATGCTAGAATGCGCCGAAACGACCGTCAAGAAAGGCGCGCCCTTTGCCCACGACCGCCCCAATTCAACCCACAACCGGCTGGCCCGAATGGTTGCTCTACTTCCGTCAGTTTGACAGCTACTTTGTACTCTTCGCCGCCGCCGCTGTCGCGACGGCCCTCGCCACGCCCCTCTACATCCTCGCCGCGCGGCGTTTCGGCTGGGTCGACCATCCGACCGCCCGCAAGAGCCATGGCCGCGCAACAGCGACCATGGGCGGACTGGTCGTGTTCGCAGCCGTCTTCGCCGGGGCGATTGTGGCAATGCGGCTCGACAACCTTGTCGGTGAGATGCTTCGTTCCCATGCCAGGTACATTCACGGCCTGATTGCCTGCACGGCCTGTATGCTCCTGCTAGGGATCATTGACGACCGCCAATCAGTTAGACCAAAGGTCAAATTGCTCGTGCAATCTGTCGTGGCGATCGGGGCAATCTCGTTGGGCTTTAGAATCGAGGCGGTCACACTACCTGTCTTCAATTCGGTCGCCCTGCCGACCGTGGTCGGCGCAATCCTTTCTTTGCTGTGGATCGTCGGCATCACCAACGCGATCAACCTGTCGGACGGGCTCGACGGGCTCGCCGTCGGAATCTGCCTGCTCGCATCCGGCGTAAACGCCGTCGTAGCCATCTACCTCGGCAATCACTACATGACGGTGATGATGGTGCTGTTGGCAGGAGCGTTGCTCGGTTTCCTGCGGTGGAACTTCCATCCGGCGCGCGTGTTCCTCGGCGACACAGGGTCGCTTGCGCTGGGGATGTTCCTCGCCCTGGCCTCACTGCACTCCGCCCAAAAGGCCCACACTGTCGTACTCATCCTGATCCCCCTGTTCGCCCTCGGCTATCCGATCTTCGACACACTACTCGCCATCGCGCGACGCATGGTTCGCGGACAACCCCTATTCGCTTCCGACCGGGATCACATCCACCATCGCCTACTCGATCGCGGGAGAAGCCCGTCCGGTGCCGCGATCATCATCTATATCGCAAGCTTCCTTCTTTCCCTGCTCTGCATCGCCGCGGTCACGTCCCATTACTTCGCCCTGGGCATCGGCGTGGCCGGGCTCTTTGTCATGGCCCTTTTCAGCGCGCGCGTGCTGGGATACCTGGAGTGGGGCGGCTGGGTCTCGCGATGGTCCGGCCGCGAGGAGACGAAAATCCTCCACGCCGCAGCAGAGCTGGCTCGCTTGAAGATTGAGCACGCCAGCGATGTCAATCAACTCGTCAGCGCCCTGGCGATCATCGCACACGAAGTCTCCTGTCGCGAGATTGTTTTGACCCATGGCGACGTTGTCTCACGATTGGCAGAACCGGGACGCCCGCCTGAAGAAACGGAATCGAGCGAGCCGGCCGCCTTCGAAATCAAACTGGCGGACGATGCCAAGGTCCAATTTACCTTCGCCAAAGCGCATGCGTTGGACCGGGAACGGCGAACGATCTTGGAAGAGCTTTGCCGGCGGGTTGGCGAACGGTTGGCGTCGTTTTGATATCATCAGCAAGCCACCGCCCCTGCCGGTGACCGCTGATTCTCACGGTTGGGCCCATGAGCCACATCCTCTTTATCAACGAGTTCTTCCACCCGGATATCTGTGCGAGTGCCGCCGTCGCGGCGGACCAGTTGCCGCGCATCGCCGAGTTGAAATCCGATTGGCGAATCACCGTGATTGCGGGAAACAGGGCGTGGGACGATTCGTCGGTTGTGTATCCGTCGTCGGAAGAGTATCGCGGTATTCACATCATCCGCGTGGACCGGCCGGCGGTAAGCCGTCAGAGTTTGTTTCGTCGTGCGCTGGGTTTCGCAGCGTTTCAACGCGGCGCGATTCGCGCTGCCGGAAAGCTGGGGCCAACCGACCTCGTCGTTGCGACGACCGCCCCGCCTCAGGGAGGCGACATTGCCCGAGCCATCGCCCGACAACACGGCTGTCCGTTCATCTACAAAGTACTCGACATCTACCCCGACCTGGCGGCGACACTCGGCCGGATCAAGCCGGATGGATTTCTGTTTCGCCGCTGGCTCGCGCGCGATACACGAGCCATGCGCGACGCGGCGTTGACCATCTGCATCAGCGAACGAATGACCGAACGACTCATGCAGTCTCGCCACCTGCCCGCGAAGAAGTTACAAACCATCCACGACGGCTTTGATCCGGCCCGCGTCGCGGTCGACGAGAAAAACACCTTTCGCAACAAACACAACCCAGAGGGCAAGTTCGTCGTGCAATACGCCGGCAACATGGGTTTGTCGCATCCCTTCGACACAATCCTCACGGCCGCCGAACAATTCGGCGACGCGTCCGACATCCTGTTTCAATTCATCGGCGACGGACCGCAACGCCCCACGGTGGAGTCCAGGCTTCCCGCCTGCGGGCAACTCCTCGACTACCAACCCGCCGAACGGCTCGGCGAAGTGCTGGCCACGGCGGACCTCTGCCTAATCTCGCAACATGAAGAGATGTTCGACAAGGCGCTGCCGTACAAAATCTACGCCACCCTCGCAGCCGGCAGGCCATGCATCTTCGTAGGCAACCGCCGATCTGAAATCGCGGAATGGCTGACAAAATCAGGAGCAGGGCTTCACATCGACCAGGGCGAACCCGCCCGGCTTACCGATGCAATCGCCTCCTTGCATGCCGATCCACCAAGACGAGCACAAATGGCTCACCTGGCTGCCGAGTTATTCACCCAACGTTTCCACCTGGATCACGCCGCCAGAGCTTGGGTCGGCGCGATGAACACCGTTCTTGAAGCATGACGAGGCGCAGCACCTCTGACGAATCCCATCCCAATCCTGTTCCACCTTGATCGCCGAATTCATGTTGTTGACATCTTGCATTGCCCAACCAAACGGAGAGAATGTGCGACTTGTCCAAACGGCTGCACTATCGGACCCACCTGCCCGGGTGATCACGACTGAAATAATGTAACCCGGTCAGGTCCCCGATCTGTACTGTTGGGATCGACAGGGCCGGACCGGCGAATCGACAGAGAAGGGCGGTTCACCCAAATAAAGGAACAAACATCCATGATGCCAGCATCTGCAAGATACGGAGCCGTTCGGGCGATCTCCGAGCAACGCCTGCCCGAGCCGACAATCGGCCCCGATGACCCGCCTGCCCGGGATATCTTCGGCAAGAACGTCTTCAGCCCGGCGGTCATGCGCACCGCCCTGCCAAAGGATGCCTATCACGCGCTCATGCGCACCGTCCGCGACGGCGAGCCGCTCGACCCCAGTGTCGTCAACGTCATCGCGAACGCCATGAAGGACTGGGCCATCCAACACGGGGCGACCCATTACTGCCACTGGTTTCAGCCGCTGACAGGCCTCACCGCCGAAAAGCACGACTCCTTCCTCGTTCCAACCAAGAACGGCGAAGCCCTGGTTGAATTCACCGGCACGACGCTCATCAAGGGCGAGCCGGACGCGAGCAGCCTGCCCTCCGGCGGCGTCCGCTCCACCTTCGAGGCCAGAGGCTACACCGCCTGGGACCCCACAAGCCCCGCGTTCCTCATGGACGGCGTGAACGGCAAAACACTCTGCATCCCAACCGCCTTTTGTAGCTACGACGGTACCGCGCTTGACAAAAAGACGCCCCTTCTGCGCTCCATCGCCGCGATCAACGAGCAGGCCCTCCGCATCCTTCGGCTCTTCGGAAACCAGGATGTCGGCCGGGTCTCCTGTACCGTCGGCCCCGAGCAGGAATACTTCCTCGTCGATCGACGCTTCTACTATTTGAGGCCGGACCTGATCAGCGCCGGCCGAACCCTCTTCGGCGCAAAGCCGCCCAAAGGGCAGGAAATGGAGGACCACTACTTCGGCTCCATCAAAGAGCGCGTTCTCGCTTTCATGATGGACGCGGAGAGAGACCTCTATCAGCTCGGCATCCCGATCAAGACCCGACATAACGAAGTCGCGCCGGGGCAGTTCGAGATTGCCCCCGTATTCGAAGAAGTGAACGTCGCAACGGATCACAACATGCTCCTGATGGAGGTGCTCAAGAACACGGCACTCAAGCACGGGCTCAAATGCATCCTCCACGAGAAGCCGTTCGCTGGTATCAACGGCTCCGGCAAACACAACAACTGGTCACTCTCCGACGACAAGGGTATCAACCTGCTCGAACCGGGAGAGACGCCGCATCAGAACGCACAATTCCTTGTGTTCCTCACAGCGGTTATCCGCGCCATCCATACGCACGCCAAGCTGCTGCGAGCGTCCATCGCCACGGTCGGTAATGAACACCGGCTCGGCGCAAACGAGGCGCCGCCCGCCATTATCAGCATCTACCTCGGCGACAAACTCACCGAGATCGTCGAGGGCCTCATCGCGGGAAAAAAGGAAGAAGGCCGAGCGCCCGGCTCCCTCCAAATCGGCATATCGAGCCTGCCGCCGTTACCGCGAGACGACTCCGACCGCAACCGAACATCACCCTTTGCGTTCACAGGCAACAAGTTCGAGTTTCGCGCCGTCGGCTCCAGCCAGTCGATCGCGTTTCCCAATATCGTGTTGAACACGATCGTGGCCGATGCCCTGAAGTCCTTGGCAGACGAAATCGATTTGGCCATCATCGGCGGCGAAGATTTCGAAGCGGCCGTGCAACGAGTCGTTAGAGACAATCTCGTGAACCACCAAGCCGTGTTATTCAACGGCGATAATTACTCCGCGGAATGGGAGGCCGAAGCGGAACGCCGCGGACTGCCCAACATTAGATCCAGCATCGATGCGGTGGATGCCCTGCTTGAAGAACAATCGATGTCGCTCTGTCAACACTTCGGCGTATTCAGTGAGATGGAACTTCGAGCACGTCATACGATCGGGCTGGAAGGCTACGTGAAAACGATCAACATCGAAGCCCAGTTGACGGCGAGCATCGCGCGAACGCAGATTCTCCCGGCCGCGCTGGGGGCCCAGACCTGCGTTGCGAATTGCCTCAGCGCAACTCGCCAGGCATCAGGTGATTGTGACGTCTCCGCCGCCAAGAAGGTTCTATCGCAAACATGCAGCCTCACGTCGCGCCTGAAAGAAGCCATTGACAAGTTTGATGAGATTCGCGCACAAGCCGAAAGCCATGCGGGCGCCCTTCGCGAACGAGCAACCTTTTATCGAGACCAAGTCATCCCCGGAATGAACACTGTCCGTGCCGCCGCCGACGAACTCGAATTCGTCGTCGATGACCAATACTGGCCAATCCCAAAGTACCGCGAACTGTTGTTCATGTACTAAAAAACTAACTCAGAATTGTGGCACAGGCGTCTCGCCTGTGTTTTCACCGCCTATGACGGCGGCGCAAATCAGAGCCGCGCGCGTAAGCAAGCGGTCAACGTTCGACCATAAAGGAGGCGAGCAACCCGGCGATCCCCGTCGAACACAGAGGGCTGACGTGCCTTGGGCTCGGATCGGTTTATCAGTAAAATAGAGACCCTGGTGGAACGCCAGTTGAGGCCCCGCCAAATGGGCCGCCCACGCAAGAAGACGAAAGTGACGAAGAACCGACGGAGAAAGTAGTAACTGTCCTGACTGGACTGGACAGCACGTCGTCCCGCAACCACGAGAGGTCCAGGACACGGTCAACGCGTTTGAGAATGTGATCGTCCGGGATCAGATCCCGCAACGGCCCCGCCACGAACAAGTCTTCCTGCCATCACTCCTGCCGTCCAAGCATCGCGCCGCCTCTTTGCCGACACCATTAAAGCGCGATACGCTAAATACGCAAGACTTTTTCAACGACCCCACTGTCCCTAATATTCCCTAATATCCGCGCGTGCTTGTACCACCGTCGAGGGTATGCTAACGGGACCATCGGAATCCTTTAGTTTTTGTATTACCCTATCCTCGGTACCCACTTTTCATAGAAACTTCGGCAACGACCTTCCGCCCCTACTATGATTGCCAGTTTACATGGCTTGTCATTCTGGTGAGTGGCAGCACAATTACTCGTCTTTGATTTGAGGAAAGTGGTTATGGTTTTCAATCGTCTCTGCGTTTCGAGCGTGCAAAAAGGGAGAACATATGGCCTTGTCCTTGTGGCAATAGTGACGATTCTTTCGTCCACTGCCCTGGTTCAAGCTGGACCAATTGGGCTCGACTTTTCGTCCTCCGACGGTGGTCTCACAGGTACCGGAAACTGGGCGTACGATGGAAGCTCTTGGTATGTGAATGGTCATACCTCTCACGCTTATTATTACCTGACAACCCCTGCATTCGAGGTAGATACTGCCGGCACGGTAACCGGCGATTTCACTCATCGGTACAATTTCGAATCATGGTCCGACGGAGGTCAGATCCAGTTCAGGGTTAACGCCGGCGCGTGGAGCACTGTCCCGGCCGACCTGATCACCGGAGTGACTTACGACAATGGGGTTTATGGTTTCTATGACCCTGCTAATCCAGGCGTCTATGCATATAACGGCTACCTGGAAAACGGCTTCAACGGAGTCAGCAGCGGCTATGGCACACCATCCTATGTCACCAGCTCGTTTACGCTCGGCACCGGGGCCAGCCCTTACAGTGGCGCCGGAAGTGCCGCGCTGTTCGCCGCAGGTGACCAGGTCGAGTTTCAGTTCAAAGCCGCTTATGATGTCAGTACTGTGGCTGCGAACCCAAACTGGCAGGTCACTTCGTTGTCATTCGACAATGTGTCCGTTCCTGAGCCGGGCACCGTGGCATTGGCGGGCATCGCACTCTTCAGCGTAAGCTTGCGTCGCCGCCGCCGCCTTTCCTGATCGAGGTTCAATGGTTCAAGAGGCGGCCCCCCAAGGACCGCCTCTTGATTTCAGTCTGGTGGCCAAAAACCGGGAAAGTAAGAAAGGCAAGACAGTTACCTTGAAGCTTCTGTTTCCGACAGACCATTCAGCACTCAAACAACATAAGCTGTTTGCCAAAACGCGGAAATGGAGAAACCGCCTGATTGGAATGAATTGTCGGAATGGATTGCTGGGTTGCGGATGGAATGACAGGCAAACCTTTCGAACTGCCAGGCCTGCGACGCGGCTTCCTTCTCCGCCGCATGGCCGCCGCCACGAAGGCGTCCAAATCCTGAAAGTCCCACGATTCCCTAGGAACCAACTCCCCCCGTGAATCTTGCACCGTGGCGCCGTAGCGATCAACAAGCACCCGCGTCGCGAATCGATCGCAACGCGCTTCCTTTTGCCTCACATTCCGACGCGCCCGCTTCACCAGCCAGTGGTAGAACTCGTGCAAGAAAACGAACAGAGTCACCTGATACACATCCCGCATCGAAACAGAATACAACTCTCGCCACCAAAACCGCTTATTCGACTGCGTGCGAGCAATCATCGTGTCCATCAGGTATGGATACTTGAGGTGGCGGCCCACGTTCACGCGAACCAGATTGTCGTTGTAGTAACAGGAACCCGAGAAATCCGCGCTACGACTGTAACGGATAATCACATCCAACTCATCATGAGGCCAGGCGGCGACCGCGTCGTTCAACGTTCGCTCCAAGCGCCGCGTGTCCATGCCTGTCGAATGCTTGAGTCTCATCCCCTGCCATCCCTGGCGATAGTCGCCCCCTCATCCAATACCGGCCCGCATCAAATCCTGCAACCGAACGATGCCCGTCGGCCGCGCCCCGTCCTCCGATACGACCAGCATCGTAATCTCACTCTCCCGCATGATGCGCAGACAATCAGCGGCGAGAACCGAAGGCTTCACCGTGGAGCACTTCACCGGCGGATCAGCCGGATCACGACGACTCATCCGCCACGCCTCCGCCGCGGTCAATCCGGACAGGCTCGTGCATCGCGTGAGCAACCGCCGCAGATCGCCGTCCGTGAATACTCCGATCAGTTCACCATCCCCGCCCACGACACAAGCCATCCCGAGATGCTTCCCAGTCATCTCCAGGAGCAACTTGTTACACGTCGCCGCCCCCGCCGCGACCGGCAAACGGTCGCCCGTCGCCATCAGATCGCGCGCGCGCGTCAACAGCCGCCGCCCTAGGCTGCCATCCGGATGGAATCTCGCGAACTGCTCCTCGTTGAATCCGCGAGCATCCAAGAGTGCCATCGCCAAGGCATCACATAGCGATAGCATCAACACGGTACTCGTCGTCGGCGCGAGCGCCAAAGGGCCCGCCTCACGACACGCGGGAATCGGCAGGTGATTGTCAGACAACTCCGCGAGCGGGCTCGTTTCGGATTCACAAATCGAGATGACGCCGCCGCCGAGCCGCCGAAAGTGGCCGACGAACTTCACCAGCTCCTCGGTATGACCGCTCTTCGACAACGCCAACAACGTCGCATCCTGGCCGACAAGGCCGAGATCCCCGTGAAGCCCCTCGACGGGATGCATAAAGACCGCCGGCGTGCCGGTGCTCGCGAAGGTCGCCGCCGCCTTCCGCGCAATCAGACCGCTCTTGCCGATTCCCGTCACGATGACTTGACTGTTGGATTGCAGTATCCGATGAACGGACTGGTGAAAGGATTCCCCCACGGCCTCGGCCAAAGCCGCCAAGGCGGCCGATTGCTCACGAATGATCCCCTTGGCAAGCTCAATCGAGTCTCTCAACGTCAGCCTCCAGGGAACCCGGGGAAATACTAACAGCGATCGGCCGATAGCAATCAGCTATCGGCAAAACACCATCAACGATTGGCCCTTCTTCAACACCCCCATATTGTAGCAGGATGACGCTCCATCGCACTGGCGGAAGAACATTTCGGTAGTAAAGGGCCTCCCCAACCCCCAAGCCCGTCGGCATTAAGGCAGGGGGGCTGTACTGCAGGCTGGCGTTTCAGCGTTTTGGCGTTTCAACCCTTACTCTTCTTTATCCGGTTCGCCAATATCGCCATCGAGATCAAGGTCGCCGAGATTGAACTCATCCTCGATGTCCAGGCCGGCATCTCCGGCCCCATCTTCAGTGAGCTTCTCTATCTCGCGATCAAGTTCCGGGAGTGCCGAATCGATATCCTCCAGCACCGGCGGATCCTCAAGGCCCAATCCAACCACAACACCCGGTTCCTCATCAAAACCAAGGCCGTCGATCCCCAACTCTCCGCCCGGCTCGTCCGTGAGGCTAATCTGAGGCTCCTGGAGCGATGCAAAATCGTCCACCATCGCCTCCGATCCACCGCCACGCGGGGGAGCGGTCTCGCCACCCGGCGAAGAAGCTTCGCCGACATCGCCACCAACATCATCTACATCATCAAGGCCGGACATCCGCCCCGTCCCGGTGAACCTGTCGGAAGCGGCGTCAACAGTCGCGCCGGCGCTGGCGGTCGCCTGCACATCCAGCCTGGGCCGAGGCAGTGCGCCCTCTTCCGCGTCCGGCTCCTGATACTCGTAGAACTCCCTGTACGCCTTGCGGAAATAGCCTCCCGCCCGACTCTCCACAAGATTCAACACCGCGCCGAACACCCGCGCATTGATCGCTTCGAGTTGAGTTCGTGTGCGCTGAAGCGCGCCACGCGACGTCGCCCGATACTGGCAAACCAGAAGTACGCCGTCCACCGCGCCCGCCAGAACCATGGCATCACTCACGAGCAGCACAGGCGGCCCGTCGAAAATGATCTGGTCGTACTGAGACCGTGCCTCCACAATCACATCCCGGAGATAGCTCCCCCCCAGCAACTCGGCGGGATTCGGCGGAATAGGACCACTACTCAACACATCCAATCCCGGCACGAAAGTCTGCGTCGCCAACTCCGCAAGCCGACCCTGTCCAATCAGCAGGTTGCTCAGCCCTTCCGTCTTCATATTGGGATAGAGCCGGGGCAGGCTGCCGCGCCGGAAATTCGCATCGATCAACAACACGCGCCGGCCGCTGAGTGCAACCGAGATTGAGAGGTTAGACGCGATGGTTGTCTTTCCGTTTCCACCGCTCGGGCTCGTCACCAGAATGACGCCCTGTTGCTCCGCTGGCGCGCTGAAGAATAGACTTGCTCGTAAGTTCCGGAATGCCTCGGCAATAATCGAGTGAGGCGCATCCACCGACGCAGTCTCCACGCGCTCGATTTCGATCTCGTCGTCATCGCTCGTCGGAATCAAACCCAAAACGGCAAGATCCTGCACGTCGCGCGGCGTCCGAACGGTTTTGTCCGCCAACTCCAATAACAAAGCCAAACCGACGCTAAGGAGCAAGCCAACCATCCCGCCGGCCGGAAGCCAGATAGCCCACTGTGGGCTGCTTCGCTGCTTCGGCTCAATCGCGTTAGACCGAACCTTAATCTGAACTGTCTTCTCATGGCGAAGCATGATCGACATCGTATTCTTCTGTTCCTGAAGATGCTCGAGCTGCGCCCTCAGCAACTCCTGTTCCTCCAATAGCCGGAGGTATCTCGCATACTGCCTGTTCTTGTCCTTCTGCTCCATCTGAGCCGCGTATAGGCTCTCCTTCAATTCGAGAAGCTGCTGCTGGGCCTCGAGAAAACTACGCCGTGCCTGGCTGATCTGCTCACTCTGATACCTGAGGATCTTGGTCGCACGCTCCTCCTCCAGACGATCAGCAATGGAATCTCGAACGACAACCGATTCTCGCACGACGCGGTGGTTCTCGCCGAACCGCTCCCTCGCCATGTCCAAAGAGTCCTCCGCGGCTTGAAGTCGCCTGCTCTGCTCCAGTATGACGGGATCTCGATCCAGGATAGCCATCAGGTCCGGCGTAATGGGCAATTGCTCGGGCGTGGCGTTTTGAAGAGCCTCCCATTGAGTCTTACGCCCTAGCATTTCGACTTCCAACTCGGTCACCAGCGCCATCAATGTCAGCAACCGTTCGCCTGGACCACCATCGGCCGCACTCATCAAAACTTCTTCAGAGGCCTGAAGCGTCTCTATTTCTTGCCGCTTGGTCTCATACAGCTTCAACGCCCGTGTCAGTTCGCTGGATAACTGCTCTTCATTCGCGCGGATATCATCCCTCTGAAGGCCCTGAATCCTGTCCTCGTACTTCTGAACGACGATGTTAACAATATTCGCAACCTCTTTCGGTACCCTCCACGAAGCCGAAACCCGCAAATAGTTGGAATCTCGTACCGGCGAAGCCCCTATCATATCCTCCAGAAGCTCCATTGGATCTTCTTGCTCGTCAACTTGCTTCTTCTCCGCCCAAACCCACCAAGATGTGGCGCGGAATTCCGCATCCCGCAACACCTCGCCTAATACATCAGGACTCTTGACCATCAGGGTCTGGTCGGACAACATCCTCTCGATTTCGTCCTCCCGAACTGTTCCCCTCTCGAGCGGATTCAACACGTTGACCGGATTAATCGACTCCACCTGGATATAAGCTTCGGCTCGAAAACTGGGGTAATACTTGATCATCAACGCAGTAAACCCGATCGTCAGACCGATCGAGATGGACCACAGTATGATGATGAACACCAGCCGATTCCGGATGATGCCCACCAAATCAGAACCGGACAGGCCCGCCGGCGACGATGCCGCGGCGGGAACAGGCCGGCTTGAAGCCAAGATCTTTCCACTAGATGGCGTTGCCGCAGTCAGCGTTGTCATAAGCACACACTCACAAGCTGCCCCTCAAACTTGAGCCCCTTGAATAAGCCCAAGCAGCTCAAAGACTCCCCCAAACCCAATCCGTGCTCACCAGATTCGAGCCGGCGATCCGACCGACAGGCCGCATCATTCGACTCAGCGCTGGTGCACGCATTCCCGTGGGGCTCTATGTCGGCGTAAATACTGCCCTCTGGAACCGACGCCATCCATAAACACCCCTATTCCAACTTCTCCATCGCCTTGTCTATCTTCGGCAAAAGCTGGCTCAGCTCTTCGGCTTCGGCGAAGGTGCGAGCCTTAGTCAGCCGCATGCGAGCCTCCTCGAATTCCCTCCGCTCAAGGTGAACAAGACCTAGATGATACAAAACTATCGGGCTTTCCCGATCAATCTCCAACGCTCGCAAGAACACCCCCACCGCCTCACCGAACCGGCCACACTTGAACAAGACCCACCCGAGCGTATCCAGCACATCCGCATTTTCAGCATTGAGGCGCTTCGCCTGCTGAGCATAGGGCAACGCCTCCTCTGGCCTGTCCAAATGTTCCGTCAACAGATAGGCGAGATTATTCAGGGCCATGGCATTCTTGGGATCCAGCTTCAAGGCAGCCTCATACATCGCCTTCGCTTCCATATGATTCCCAAGAGAGGCCTGCAACATCCCTTGCCCCAACTTCGAAAATAAAACGTCGATATCGCGCTCGGCAAGCTCGCCGGCCTCCTTACAAGCCTGAAGTGACTCCTCGATCTTGCCGTTCATCTGCAGCATCAACACCAAAGCTTTTCTCGCATCAACAGACTTGGGGTTACTCTCAACCTGACTGCGCACACGCTCTAATGCCTGCTCCCGACCCAGCACACGACGCATATCAAGAATGACATCGGCATAAACGCGAAAGTCCGCACCCGCCGAAATCATCGCCTGATCAAACGTCGAAAGGCATTTCTCCTGATTACCTGTTGCCGAATAAGCCCATGCCAGGGTTGGTAATAAGGCAGGAGATTGGGATAGATCCTGACTCAATAGTTTTTCAGAGGCATAATCAATCACCTCCTGAGCCCGGTTCATTCTCCTCAGTGATTGAAACAGCGGCGTCACCGCACCCGCCCCGAATTGGCTTACCTCGGCAGCCGCCCCATAGCCGCGAACCGCCTTGTTCCAATCACCGGATAATTCGCCAAGCCGGCCCAACATCATCGGCCATTCCGCGTCTTTCGGATACCGGCGCATATACGTGTAAATCACGCCCTCGGCATCACTGTATCGTGGGGGATCCACCGAGGTAAAGACTTCCACCAGCGCCTGGGCAACAGCCTTCTCACCCGGCTTCTCCTCCAAAATGCGCTGCAACTCACTGATAGCCTCATCTTCTTTCCCTATTTCCACCAATGCCCGCGCCAACGTAATGCGGTGAAGATATCCCCAACCGTCCGGCCTCTCGGTCGCGGCCCTTTTCAAATCCTCAATCGCAGGAACCGGCTTCCCCATCAACATTAATAATTGCGCCCGCTGCCATAATGCCAAGGTGTTATCTGGATCTCGCTCCAAATGACTATCAAATGCCTCTTTGGCC
>CAZTAR010000035.1:0-18362 GCA_964611695.1 uncultured Planctomycetaceae bacterium
GACGAAGTGTTGGGGCAGGTCGATACCGTCCAGAATATCGCGTAAAAGGCAATACCTCCCAGCTGGGGCATCGCCGGCGAGCTTGGTTAAAGCCCGAATACCGTATTCGCAACCAACAGAATAAATCATGACACACCCTCTCTCCAACAGATCGTGCCGAATGGCCAACGGAGTAGCGTATCAATGACACGAGACCAACGCAATCGCCAATCCAGGCCCTAATACGAGGTTTCTGTCGTTTGTGCCAATGATGGGGCGCTTGGCGAGGCTACTCCCATTCGATGGTGCCAGGGGGCTTGCTCGTGATATCGTAAACAACCCGATTCACGCCTGCCGCCTCGTTCGTCAGGCGTGTCGAAATCCGCTCCAGAACCGCGTGGTCCAGATGGACCCAATCCGCTGTCATGAAATCGGTCGATTCCACCAACCTCACGACGACGACGTGTTGGCCCGCATAGGCGCGGCCATCCCCCATCACCCCAACGCTCGGAACCGGCAATAACACGCCCAGCGCCTGGGCGATCTTCCTGTACCAACCGGCGGAGGTAATCTCCTCAATGATGATCCGGTCGGCCTGACGGAGGAGCTCGCACCGCTCGGGGGTGACTTCACCAATAATGCGCACCGCCAGGCCAGGCCCTGGGAAGGGGTGTCGCCAAACCAACTCCTCTGGAAGCCCGAGCAACTCGCCGATCAACCTGACTTCATCTTTGAACAAATCCCGCAAAGGCTCAATCAGCTTAAAGCCCAGCTCCGCCGGCAAGCCGCCGACGTTGTGATGCAGTTTGATGTTTGCCGCGGTGCCGGCGTGACCGTGCCCCGACTCGATGACGTCGGGATACAGTGTCCCTTGCGCGAGGAAATGCGCTTGGGGGATTTCCCGTGCTTCTTCCTTGAACACCTCGATGAACTCGTGCCCGATCCGAATTCGTTTTTCTTGAGGGTCGGTGACTCCTTCGAGCCTCGCAAGGAACCGTTCCGCCGCGTCGACGACGCGGAGGTCCAGCTTGAAGTGCCCCTCGAACACCGCTTCCACGCGCTCACGCTCATTGGCCCGTAACAGGCCATTGTCCACGAAGATACAGGTCACTCTACCTGGCACTGCCTGGTGCAACAGTGCGGCAGTCACAGAGGAATCCACACCGCCCGACAGTCCGCACACGACCTGTTCGCCGACGCCGACTTTCGAGCGGATGTCGGCCACGGCATCCTCGATAATCGAGCCGGCCGCCCGGTCGCCTTTTGCCCCGCAAACCTCATACAGGAAATTGCGAAGCATTTGTCCGCCTTCGGGTGTGTGCGTGACTTCCGGATGGAACTGCACCCCGTAAAACAATTGACGCTTGTGTCTCACCACCGCGTGCGGACAGCTTTCCGTCCGGGCCAGCGTCACGAACTCGGCGCCCAACCCGACCGCGATATCGCCGTGAGACATCCACACCGTCGTCGTCGCGGGCAGGTGTGACAAGAGGGGATCGGGCGTTGTGACCTCGAGCTCCGTCCTTCCGAACTCGCGATGTTCGCCCGCCTCGACCGTGGCGCCAAGCTGCCGACACGCCGCGTGCATTCCGTAGCAGATGCCCAGCGTCGGCAGGTTCATCTCCATGATGCCGGCGTGCAATTCCGGCGCGCCTTGCTCATACACACTGGCCGGACCGCCACTGAGAATCAGGCCGATGACATTGAGCTTTCCAAGTTCTTCCGGCGAGACGTCCGGCGGGAGAATCAGCGAGTGGACCTTGTTTTCCCGCACCCTCCGCGCGATGAGTTGTACATACTGGGAACCGAAATCGAGAACGGCGATACTTTGCTGTTTCATCAGAACAGCTTACGCCACAGCCGTTTTCCCTGCAATATTTTGTTGCAGCAAACCGAACGCCTCGGTTTCCATCGTTCAGTCGGGCCGGTCGCATGGTAGGGACAGGACACCTGCAGGGCACTCAGCAGACGCTCACAGGGTTCTCTGTGGGCATTCTCATTACTCCGGATCAGAACCCCGACCGCAAGGGACAGGCGGGCCGGCGCATGGCCGCCCCAGCCTTTTTTGAGACGTCGCGGTTTCCGTTGGAGAGAGCCGTCGCGTGGTCGAGCCGAGATTGCGATTGTCCTGGGACCGCCGCAATCGTCTCCGACTTAACTTGACCTAATAAGGCAAATATGCTACGATCACAGCGTTGCGCTGCGCCTCGGTGACACCGTGTGATGTGCCTTAATGTCGGCGAGCGCACAACCTCGCACGCCGCAGGCTGGTTTTGCTGAAGGAGACAAACCCCCATGTCCCGCATTTCACCCAAAAGGCTCGGTCTTGCTTGTTTTGCCTGTCTTTTCCTGTTGGGCGCCTCTTGCCCCGGAACCACGCCGATCCCCGGCGCCGCGCTGCCCGCGCCCGTGGGCGCGCAGAATCTGTTCGATGAACTCTGGCAGAAGTTCGACGAGAAATTTTCTTACTTCACCTACAAGGGGATCGACTGGGACGATGTCCTCGCCCGCTACCGGCCCGGCTTTGCCGCGGACCTCACACCGGATGAGTTTGTCGATAAGCTCCTGCCGATGCTAGGTGAGTTACACGACTGGCACGTCGACCTCCAGCGCGCGAACGGCACATGGGTGAGCACCACGCCCGAAACCTATGAGAAGAACTACCCCGAAACGCCGCGGAACAAGTACCTCAAGGCGGGTGAAACCTACCACGTCCTCGGCAACAACACAGTGCGTCATGCCTGGTTTCAAAACAACATCGCCTACATTCGCGTGGACAGTTTTACCGGGGATGCGTTTGCCAACATCACCGACCAGGACATCGAGAACCTGTTCACGACCTACAAGCATGCCAGCGGCATGATTTTCGACATCCGCCCGAACAACGGGGGCAACGAGACGATCGCCGCGAAGTTCACGTCGCACTTCACGGACCTCACCCAACTCTACGGTTTCACCGAAACCCGAAACGGATCGGGCCACGACGACTTCGACTTGTTGGAATACAAGGAACTGAAACCCAGCAACGGCGATTTCTTCCTCAACGAAACCGTCTGCCTCATCGGCCCGCGCTGCATGAGTTCCGCGGAGTGGTGCACGCTGATGATGCGAGCCTGCCCCAACGTCATGCTGATCGGAGACACGACGCGCGGCGCATCAGGCAACCCGGAAGTGTTCGGACTCTCCAACGGCGTCAACTACAAACTGTCCAGATGGATTGCCTACACCGACGACTTTTTCGAGATCGAAGACATCGGCATCGATCCCGACATCACCGTGTCACCCGGCTTTGACTCCAACGAAGACTACGTGATTCAAGAGGCCATCCAACAGCTCACGACTTGACGCCGCAATCGCGTGCGCGAAAATTTGGCGCGAAGGGGTGGTTGTGGATTCGGCCGCGGCCATGGCTTGTTGCTGCGGCTTTCCGCAAGAGCGATTCACGGTTGGATGCACCTGTGCCACCGTTCTGAGATAGTTTCTTTGGCTTGATGTTACGGCTTGATCCCCACGGAATCCGCCAGGCCGGTGTAGCGTTTTGAGCCGAGGCCTAGGCGGGGGGCGCCTTCGGGCCAGATGCTGAAGTTGATGCCGATGTCGTCGAGGGAGCGGTCCACGTCGAAGGCGACGGCTGTGTACCAGCGGGGCCAGCGGCGGACGTACACGATCTCCGTCGAATAGTTTCGACCCTCCTCGATGTCGTAGTACTCGCGGATGCCGACCGTGTGTTTTTCGCTGAGTTTGTAGTTTGCACCGGCGCCGAGGAGACTGTTATTTGTGTCGTGGATGTATCGCCAGCCGACAAAATAGGCCAGACGCGGTTCTCGCTCGACGGCGATCGAGATGTTGCTGTTGCCCATGTTGCCGCGCTTCACGTCGTACACGCCGTCATAGACGACGACGGTCGAGTCGCTGATGCGGTATTGGAAGTTCATCGCCAGGAAGTTCGACGAGATGCTGTCTTCGGGGCGATGGGAGATGTAGTCGCCGTGGGTAATCTCCCCTTCCTGGGGATCGCTGAAGAAGCCGGCTTCGACGTCGAACGTTATCCAGTCCACCGTTCGCCACTTGCCTGGCCCGCCGCGTTTGGTCTGGAAGCGTTGCCGCAATCCGAGGGTAGCGCCGCCGAAGTCGTCAATGTCTTCGACACCGGGGTCGAACGGCGTGAGCTCGAGCGGCTCGCGGTTTGAATGGGCGTTCCAGGCGGTGAAGTCCGTCTTGATGACGTGCCGCATTCGGTGCAGGTCGAGCAACTCGGACTCGATCGAGTCATCCACCTTGCTGAACATCATGTTGCCCTGAAGGCCGTAGGAGGCGAAGTAACGGGCGATGCCGCCGCCGTCCGTCGAGTCGGGCGAGTCGTCCCAGCCGGTGGCGCGGCCTGTGACAAAGGGCGTGAGTTTGAGCGGGCCGAGCTCCGGCAGAGGGATCTGCAATTCATCTCGGGTGTCGCCACGGGCAACAGCGCCCGTTTCACCGGTGTTGTCCCAGCGGTTTTGCCCGTTGAACCAACGGCGGTTGTCGGGCCTGTAGCGGACGGCGCCGGCGCGCGATTCGTGGTAGAAGGTGGCAAATTCTCCGAGCGGCTCGCCGATCAGACTGAACATGGCATCGGGCATGTGCTCGGTCTGAGTGAGGAACTCGTTGATGCGCCAGTTGGCCAGGGTGGAGAATTGCCAGTTGTCCTGGCGCTTGACTAGATAGAGGGCGGTCTCCTGGTCCTTGCCGTTCTCCCATTCATTTCGCTCGAAGGATTCGAGGAAGTTGTCGTCGCTGATGTAGGCCGCTTCGAGTGACAGTTCCCAACCCCTCGGAAGGTACTGGCGGTGCCGCCACAGTGCTCGGCCGCGATGCTCATGATCCGGCGGTCCGCCGCGATCACCGCCCAGGTCATCATCACCGCTGTCCTTGATGTAGTAGGTTCGCAGGAGGCCGAAGTGGTCGTCCCGTTCGTAGTCCATGTTGACCCCGATGCCTGGCCCGCGATCGGTGAAGTAGTCGAGTTTGAGTGTTGCGTCGTAGCCCTCGGGCGGCTGGAGGCCGAGGAGGTTAAACAGGTACCAATCGGTTTCGATGGTCGCGCCAAAGTCGCTGTTGTAGCCAAACTTCGCTCGCTTAAAGGCCATTCGATCTCGCGAGAAGTCGCCGCGCGAGAACGGCCAATAGGCCAGGGGCATGCCCTCGACATTGAGTGTGGTGTTGTAGGCCTTGTAGGTGCCGGCCTGGACGCCGATGATTTTGCCGCTCTCGTCACGGGGGGTGCGATCTTCAAGAATGACTTTGCTTGCGCCGATGGCCACGTGCGGCGTGTGAAATTCGCTGGTCGTCACCTGGGCATTGCGCGCTTCGTATTCGGTGGTGGAAAGCTGCCGGACCTGTTCTGACCGGACGTAGATCGGCAAGCCGCGGGACGGCTCCATGGCCCGCATGACAGCATCGAGGATCAGTGCGCGGTCGGCGTCGAAGTCGTAATAGAGTTTGGAGGCACGGATCATGCGCTGGCCGCGCGTCAGGACGACATCCCCTTCAAGATAGACGCCGGAAACCCATTCACCGACGGATTGCCGGGGAGAGTCCGCTGGAGGCTCCAGTGGCGAAAGAGTGCCTTCGGTGGCCGTATCATCAGGCAATTGGTCGAGGTCGTCGCTGGTATTGCCGAGTTGCTTCCGCCGGGGTTTCGGGTCGCGTCCGACCGCGCCGGGGAGGGTGTCGCTCAGCTTGTCAGACTTGAGATAAAGGACTGCCGCGTCAGCGCGGAGCTCCAGGTATTCGCCGCTCAGGGTGGGTGAACCTTGTGAGACGATGACGTCGCCAATGGCGATGAAAACGGAGTTTTCGCCGTGTTGTTCGTGGAAGAGCTGTCCGGACTGTCGGTCGACCGAGAACTGAATGAGCTTGTCGGGCTTGGGTTGTGAAAGTAAGAGTTGTTCGGGCGTGGGCGAGACCTGAATGGGCGAGTCGGCTGCATTGGCCGGAGAAGCCGGGGCGAGGTCAAGAAGACCCCGGGCTCGCATTCCCTCTTGATATAGATCGCTGTCAGCGTCACAGACTGCCGCTTGGCTGTCCACATTGAGCAGGATGGTGCCGAAGGTTCGCAGGGTGACAAGCAGGGCGGGACTTCGTTCGACGGTTCCCTCCGGCTGGATGATCTCGGCGCCTTGCCAGAGGAAGATTTCCAGGTCGAGGTATCGCCGTTGTTGTCCCTGTGGGTTCGTCCAGTTGCGCTGCTGAAACCAAATAACGGCGTCAGAGCTGGCGAGGGAGTATTGACCCATTCGCGCCGAGAAGTCGCCCTGGACTTCGACGACGTTCCGCGGCGATTCCTCAGCGCGGTGATCGTTTTTGGATGTCTCCCAGAGGTACGCGAGCCTGCCGTATAGCTCGATGTCCAGGTCGCTGATTCCAGGTGGGAGGAGTGGGCGCAGTTCATCGAAGTCGTTGGACGGTTTGTTGGGTTGTCCGGCGCGGGCTGTCGAGATAGACGGAACCCGAAATGTCGCTTCCGAGCCTCGGTTTTCCGTTAGTTGTTGTTCGTCTGCGTGGGCGGCGTCGGCGGGCGAAAAGCCGGCGAAGAACACGGCCCCCAATATGGCGTTGACAATCCGTTGCATAAGCCTGATCGGTTTTGCGGGGCCTACTGGCTTCGATGGCGCGTCGCGACAAACGAAGCGCGGGCAATCCGCCGCGCGTCGCAGCGCGGAATCGCGGCTTCCCTTGGCGAAGCGGATTATAGGGTTGGTAAGAGGGGTGTCAATTCGGGACTGGCTCAGTTTGACTGGAGGCCGCCACTGGCAGCTTGCTGCCAGTGGCGGCACGGGCGGTAAAGCCGCCCGTGGCACCCAAACGGCACCAGTGCTGTCAATCCACTTTTCCGGGCCGCCCTTGGCGGCAATATTGGCCGGTTCGTAGCAGCTTTTGCGCGGCCAAGCGATTCTCAGGTGTGATACGGCGGAATGGCAGGGTGGGGTGGGATACCGAGACCAGGGTGGCGTGGGATCGCCGGGTGTGAGGCAGTGTGAGGTTGTGGGTCGTCAGCGGCTCGGCAGATGGGGCAAGGGTGGTGAAACGAGGTCGGATAAAGCCTGAAATGGAGCCGCTGAATTGCCGTAATTTGCGGGCGTTTTTGACTTCAATCGCCCTCGATGGCCTCCGATAAGTGGGGGGAGCGAACTGTTCCCGTGATGCGTTCGATTTCGGTCATTGCGGCAGATTGTTCCGGCGGTCGCTGGGCGATCTGGAGACAGTCGCGATTGCGAGCGACTGGCACGTGAGAGAAGAAACGTTGGACAAGACAAAGTCAGACATTTTCGATGGACTCGGACGCCGCTTGCGACAGCGTCGTGCCTTTGGGCTCGTGTTGATTGTGGCCGTGATGACAGTCGGCTGTTCGAAGTTGCCGCCGGCGGCGATTCAACAGAAGCTTGACGCGGAAGTGGCCTATCGCAACCGCAATTACAACGCGGCGACCGAGACGCTGGATGCGTTTTTAGTTCGGTATCCTGACCATCCGGACTCGGCGGAGGCCTATTACCTCCGGGCGTTGTGTCGCGCGCAGCAATCCAATAAGTACGGCGCTTCGGCGGACGCCCAGCAATGCATCAGGCTTTCATCGCACTCGGGCCTGACGGCCAAGGCGGAAGCCATGACTGCGACTCTTCTCTTCGAGACGGGGAAAGAGGCGGCCGCACTTCCTCATTACGCCAAAGCCCTGAAGGGGCTCGATGACGAACCGCCGACGGATCTCGTTCGCTATCGATACGCGATTTGTCTGCAACACCAGGGGCAGTGGCGGGATGCTCGGTTGGAGTTTGCCGCGGTGTATCAAAGGTATCCACAGAGTGCGTGCGCACCGCACGCGAAGCAGATGTACGAATGGCCCCACGATGCCTTTTCGATCCAGTGCGGTGCGTTTCGGGATAAGCACAAGGCTGAACAATTGACACAACAGCTCAAGCGTGCGGGACTGAGCGTTCGGATCGAGCCTCGGACCCGAAGCAGCGAGCTTCTCCAGTTTGTGTATGTGGGTCGGTATACGCATTACGACCAGGCGCAACACGCGCTGCGGACGGTACGCCGTCATGTGTCGGATGCCATTATTAGGCCGTAGGGCCTGTGGTTCGTCGCCACGGAGAGTCAAAGGATGAGCAAAAGAGGATGGCAGGGAATTGGGTTTGCGGTCGCCGCGGTCGCTGCGTTCGCGATGGGGGTCACCGGCTGTTCAAAGACAAACCACCGGATTCCGAATTCGGCGCCGGCCGATCCACCGGAGTTGTATCAGCCTTTTAATGTGGCGACAGGTCTGCCTGAGCAACTCGTTGATCGGCCTCCGTACCGATTGAACGTGGGGGACGTTCTTGAGATCATCTATCAGGTCAAGAACGTGGTCACCGACAAACCCTATGAATTAAAGATCGAGGATGTCGTCAAGGTTGCCTTCCCTTACCAGGAACGGTTTGACCAGGACGTGACGGTGCAGGCGGACGGCACGATCCGATGCTTGCTGACAGGTGGGATCCGGGCGGAGGGTCTCAGTGCCGGGGAGTTGGAGGAGCAGCTCAAGCGTGCCTACTCCCGCTATATCCGGGATCCCGAGTTGACGGTGGTCGCGGAGGCGGCAAACGTCAAGATCCAGGAATTGAAGAAAGCGATCACGACGGCCCCGCGTGGGCAATCACGATTGGTGCCGATCAAGCCTGACGGCACGATCGACCTTCCCTACATTGGAGAGGCACGCGTCGCGGGCCTGACGGTGAACGAGGCCAAGCTGTCTTTGGATCAGCAGTATCGTGAAAATGACCTCGAAGAGGTCGAAGTGACGGTACAAACCCTTCATTTCGCGACCAAGAAGATTTATGTGATGGGGGAGGTGCAGTATGAGGGTCTGATCGAGTCGAATGCTCCGATTACCCTGCTTCAAGCGATTACGCGCTCGGGTGGCACGAACGTGCGAGCCGATACAACTAAGATTCTACTCGTGCATCGGCAGCTGTTGCCGCTGCCGGAAGCTGTTGTATTCGACATGAAAGACCTGTTGGAGTCGCAGAAGCCGAGCCGCTTTGGTCGTGTTCCGAATGGCAGCCGCTTCCGATACGACATGTATCTCTCGGACGGCGATCTGATTTATGTGCCTCCGACCGGGCTTGCCGAGGCGACGGATTGGATCGACATGGTGTTCACCAAGGGTGTGCGGGCGGTGTTCCCATACAGCGGTGTTCTTGGAATGAACTTCGGCTACCAGATTTATAATCCGGAATCGGCCGTGAAGAGTCGGACAGTGGGGCCGCCGCAGATCAATACGCAGTTCGGCCCCTAGCGTTGGAGATGGCACAAAGCCAAACAGTCACAAGGCCAACCTGGCTCGAAGCTCACAGGTTAAGAGGTTGTGATGCCGAGATGCCACCCTGGGCTGAAGGCTGACACGCCGAGAGGCTGAGCGATGGTGAGAAGAAGATGAACGATTCATACTCCTACGGCACGCGGTCGCTTCGTGAACTAGTTCGCATCATGTTCCAGCACTGGGTGATGATGCTATTCATCGTGGTCGTTGGCACGGGCGGCACCTATTACGTGTGCCTGACCGTGGCGCCGACTTTCCGGAGCAAGGTGAGCTTGATGTTCAAGCGGCCTTTGAACCGGAGTCCGATCAGCACGGACCAGGGCGAGCGGGCCCTGGAGGTGTTTGTCAAGGCGCAACAGCAGATCGTTCAGTCGGACCTCGTGATGGCGAGGACGAAAGTCATTGCGGAGGATCCGGAACTTCGGGGAAAATGGGTAAAAATTCGCGGGAAATGGGAGAACGCGCGCGAGAGGAGTGTGGGTGATGTGACGTCGGTGAAGGCTGAGATCAGTGCCTTTCTCCAGAATCATCCAGAGAAGTCCGGGCAGGTTGCCCACGGTGTGAAGCAACTGCTGGAAGATAAGCAGGTGGAATTCAAGAAGTTCATCGATTCGGTGAAGCTGGAAACGCCAGGCGGAGAGCAAGTGGCGATGACGGAGACTTTTTCGCTGATTGTGGACCGGCCCAGCAATGAGGATGATCCCGATTCATACAAGAACGCGATGTTTGCCGCGGACACCCTCGCGGACATGTATATCGTACGGTACATGGAATTACAGCAAGAGCTGAATGATCCGGCACTTCAAGTGACGGAAGACGTTCTTACCGACTATAGCCGGGATGTCGATGACACGTTGGGCAAGTATGAGCGATTCGTTCGGTCCCACAGTTCGGAAATCGGTGTGTTGGAGCAGTTGCTCAAGAGTGGAACGGAACACGGCACGCAGGTCGTGCTGACCGAGATCCGCAAGAATGATGCTCAGTTGGCGTTGGATCTTGCCCGCGACGTCGCGATTCGAGATGCGATCAAACAAACTTTGCCGGCGTCGGTGTTGGAGCCGGGTGGCTTGGAAGCTTTGGCGCCGGCGGCGGTGGAGGCGGCCGTTGAGAGCGTTCCGGTTGCGTTTTTGGAGGGCAATGTCGGCTATGGCGAGTTGCTCAAGTCTCTTGCGACGCTGGAGGGCAAATACGCGAAGGCCGCGGCTCAATTTACAGAGGCGAGTCGCGATGTTCAGTATCTCGAGGAGCAGTTGATCAGAAGCAAGCGATACCTTCTCCGCGCAGTTGTTGCGCATTACCGAGGTTTGGAGGCTGGTATCCAGGCTCGACAGCAGCAGAAGAGTGAGAACGCGAAGCTGGTCAAGGAAACTTCGGCGGAGCGAGACAGTATCCACTGCAATTTGGCCGAGTATGCCCGCCTGAAGAACGATTTCCAGGTGGCGCTGAAGCACCTCGAACAGCTTCAACAAGAACGTATCAACGCATTGTCAAACCGCCTTCGGGCTCGGGAATCCGTGACGATTGCCAAGATCGATTCAGCCTCGACTCCCGATCAAGACCGCCCGGTCTCTCCGAAAACAACGCTCTACACGGCGGTCGCGTTCATGGTGAGTTTGTTGATCGGAGTGGCGTTGGCGTTCCTTTCCGAGCATTTCGACCATTCGTTGCGATCGATTGGCGAGGCGGAGCGGTACCTGGGCCTTCCGGTTTTGGGTTCGGTGAAGAAACGAGGAAGAAGGCTCGTTGTCTCAACATAGTGCATTGTCAGGCCTATTCGGCGGGATTGAGAATGACCAAAGTTGCACTTGATTGCACTGAGTTGGGGCAAATGAGAGAGTTTTCGCACTCATCGAAATGTTGATTGCTGAAAGGGTTTCGAGGGAGCGTATCGCGAAAAACGCAGAAGTCCTTGAACCATAACGCGTTTTTGTCACGAACGCTGCCGATAAGACTGTGAGAGTCTTGGCCGGCAGGTTAACTGAGCCAGAGGAGTGAAAGCGAGTGTCCGACAATCCGGACAATCAGAATTCTGATCCTGAGAACTTGGGAGAGGAAGAACTCGATCAGGCGAATGAGCCGGAACAGATCTGGCCTCCCTCGGGAGCGGAACCTTCAAAACCGACTGAACCGTCTGAACCCTCAGAACCCTCAGAACTGTCTGACACGGAGTTGGAAGTATCTGAAGGTGCTGACATGAGCGAGCCGGACTCTTCCGATGGGGCCTTGGATTTAGACGCTGAAGCTTTGGAGGAAGACTCCGAGGTGTTGGATGACGACGCCGATGTGTTGGGAGTTTCAGCGGGCGGGTCCGTTTTTCCCGCCGGGGATGCCGAAGATTCGGCGACGGACATGTTGGCCGGCAAGGTCGGCTGGTCGCCTCCCGTGAGTTCCGGTGGTACGACATCCGCGGTTTGCGAAGTTCATGCGAGTGCCGAGAACGAAATCGGGCAACTGTGGGGGAGTGTTTTCTTCTCCGCGGAGCATCCCGCTCCTCGGGCGATCATCGTGACGGCCGCCAGGCGTCGCGACGGAGCGTCGCAGATTGCCATTGCCTTGTCGCTGATCGGCGCCGGATCGAGTC
This sequence comes from uncultured Planctomycetaceae bacterium, assembly GCA_964611695.1. Lineage (GTDB taxonomy): Bacteria > Planctomycetota > Phycisphaerae > UBA1845 > UTPLA1 > CAZTAR01. The sequence goes on from CAZTAR010000035.1 coordinate 11,898, forward strand.
GAGAATCTCATATCGCGCTGGTGGATTTCAATCTGCGAAATCCGGCGGTTGCTGATTTGATGGGTATTCCGAATGAGCCCGGCCTAACGGACGTGCTCGATGGCCGAGCATCGCTTGAAGAGGCGATGCACACTGTGACGTTGTCGAACGGCGGCGTCCTTCATGTGTTGCCCTCGGGTCCACCGGCGGACCAGCCTTTGGGTTTGATCAAGAGTCGTCAGGCACAGTCGTTGATCGCTCGATTGCGAGAGCGGTATGACCATACGATTATCGACGTGACGACTGCCAACGCGCATCCGGACCCGCAGGTCATCGGCACGAAAGTCGACGGGGCGCTATTGGTCGTGCAGTCCGGGAACACCTCTCGTGAGACGGTGGCGGAGGCAAAGAAACGGCTGGATCTTGCCGGCGTGCGTTGTCTTGGCTTGGTTTTGAACCAGCGAAACGATCCTGTGCCTGACTTCCTGTATAGCAGGACCTGATTCCGACTTCCCCGATCCTCGGGGAGGGTTCGGCTTCTGTTGTCGGGTGAATCAGGAGCGTTCGTCCAGCAAGGACCAAACCGGTGTCGACGCAAGCAGTTCAACGATTTCCTGTTGCGATTGTCGCTGTCATTACCGCGATGACCCTGGGCGGTTTTTCACTCGTTCTCTCGGCATCCGTCGAGACTGAGGCCCTTCTGATCTATTGGATCGCTCTGGGTGGGGTGGTTTCCTTTATCTGGTTTGCCGTCAGAGGAGATTTGCTGACGGCGGTTCTCTTCTGGTTTGTCACGCTGATCACCCTGCACGAGGAGTTCTGGCGGATGCCGATGCCGCTTTTCTTCTCGCTGACGATTCCGCGAATTGGGATCGTCGTATTGGTCCTGTTGTTCGGAGCGATGCTGGTGATGGGGCGACTTCGGTTGCGTCATGCCTGGCCCATGAGCGGGGCGATTCTCGCGGTCGCGGCCTATTTTTCCATTTCCGCCTTGGTGTCGGGTTTCGAGACGCGATCGGTGGTGTCGGTCCACTATCGTCTTATTGGCGGGTACCTCTTCCCCTTCACGATCCTGGGTCTGGTCGTGCATGCGTTTCGGAGAGAGGGTGATTTTCGTCGACTGGCGGTTTTTTTCGCCATTCTCTCGGTCTACCTGACCTTCACGGGGTGGTGTGAGCGGTTTAGCGTGACCAGCCTGATCTTCCCGAGTTTTATCTCCGACCCTTACGTCGGCATTCACTGGGGACGTGTTCGTGGGCCGTTCGTCATGTCGGCCGCGATGGGGCTCGCGCTGGTTTACTGTTTCTTCAACAACCTCGTGCTGGCCCGGAACGTGGGACGGTATGGGTGGATGTTGCACGCGGTCAACGCGTTGATGCTGCCCGTGTTGTTCTGGACGAAGACGCGATCAGTTTGGCTCTCGTTCGCGCTGTGCAGTCTGATCTGGACGGTCTACTCTCGACGCCACACGACGCGGGTCGTGGCGGTTTGTGTGCTTGTTTCCGTTGCGATGCTCATCGGCGTTGTCAACATGGACAACTTCATGAGTTCGGACCGGGCCAAGGGTGGGCTGACCGATATGGAGCCCTTGTTGTTGCGGATCGGCCTGGCACACATGACCTGGGAGATTCTGAACGAGAACCCGCTGCTCGGCGTGGGTTTCGGCCATTTCCGCGACCATGCTCCGGCGTATGCGCGGGATCCGTCGAGTCCGTATTACGCTTTCGGCTCCAGCGCCTTGGAACACAACAACCTGTTGAGCATCGTCGCCGAGACCGGCCTGATCGGGCTGATCCTCTATTTGACGATGATCGGCCTGCTGTTGTCGTACAGTATTCGGCTGTACCGGAAGCTCACCGTTTCGGGGACCGGGTTTATTAACCGTGATCTGCTCGTTCTCTACTGGATTCTCACGATGGCGTACTTTATTGACGGCACGTTTCGTGAGACGAGCGACAATCCATTTGCGAACAGTCTGTTCTTTGGGCTGAGCGCTGTTCCCGTCGCGCTGGATATCCTGCTGAGCCCGGCTTCCATTCGCTCGCGGATTGGTTTTCCACGTCCGGGAGGCGGGGGACTTCAGTTGAGCCGGCCCGGCGGTGGAATCGTGCCCGGTCGGTCCACGGCGTCCTCGCGTCTTGTCGGTTCGTCGGCAAGCGTAGCGAGCGTTGCAGCGACTTCGCGCGGGCGGCGCTCGAGGAAATCTCCGCCGTCTGGGGACCGATAGTGGCCGCTGCGGTAGAGAACTTAGTGCCGATGACTCCGTCGGCGTCTTGCCTTCCGCCTGTCGACGATCCCGACATCCCGACCGGTTTGTATCGCCACTCCCCACTGAACCATGCGATGGGGACCTACCTGCCGGCCACCGTCGCTTCCCGTCTGATCAACTTTGTTCGGATCCTGCTCCTGACGTGGTGGATGACGACGCAGCAGTTCGGCTTGCTGGCCATGATTCTGTTGAGCATGAATGTGATGACGCCTCTGTGCAGTCTTGGGCTGAGTGAGGCGGTGGCACGGTATGTTCCACAGAATGAGACACGTGGTTCTTTGTGGCCCTTTGTTCTGCGCTCCGCGAGGGTGGTGTTGTTGGTCACGCTGATCAGCGTGGCGTTGATGATCGCGTTTTCCTCGTTCCTGGGCGTCTTTCTCTACGCCCAGGTGTTTACAGATCCGAAGGTGTTCGCGGAGTTTGCCGCCGAGGCCCCCTTGCTTGCCCGGCTGTCGGCCTTGGTGATCGGTCTCATGGTCGCGTACTTCTATTTGCTGGCCTTTCTCAAGGGCTTGCGGATGTTTACCGCCCTGGCGGTGATGGAGATTGCGCATTCCATCCTGTTTCTTACCGGTGCGGCGGTGGCCTGGTGGTTGGGTCACCTCAGTGCGCTGACGTTGACCGGCATCTATGGAATCTCGATGGCGATTCCAATCGTGTTGGTCGGATGTGGGTTGGTCCGAGTGATCTCTCGGTGGCGAAGTCAGCACGCGCCGTTGCAAGACAATCGGGTTGCCCGAATCCTGCTGAAGTTTAGTCTTTGGGCCACGTTGGCAGGTGTGACGTGGCAGATTCTCGTTGCCTATCCGGCCTGGTTCTTGAACAAGATTCACGGGAATGAGGCGGTGGGTGTGTTTCATGCCCTACGCCAAGTGGGCCAGTTCATCTTGATCGGCGCCGCCGCGGTGACGACTGTGATCATGACGACCGTGACGAAGACGTGGGAGTCGCAAGGGCGTGAAGTGGCCTTGCGACAACTCTCACTCGCGTTTCGCGGGACGGGGCTGGGGTTGCTGGTGCTCTGCGCGATCATCGCCCTTTCGAAGGACCTCATCGGTCAGGTGTTCAGGCCGGAATACGCGCCGGGTGCCGCGATTTTGCCATTGCACGCAATGTTCTTTCTCATGGCAGCCTTTCTGGCTTTTCTCTCGATTCACTTTCACCTGGTCGAACGCACACGCCACATGTTCTGGCCATGGGCGATCGGCGTCGCGTCGAATGTGCTGTTTGCGATATGGCTGGCAACCCCGAGGCTGGCCATGGTCCAGGATTTCGCGGTTTGGAAGGCCGCTTCTCATTTCACACTGGCAATCTTCTCAACGGGTTTCTCCGATCCTCAGGGGCTCGATAGCGCTGCCTGGTGTGGTGTATTCGCCATCACGACGGCGTTGGCACTCTGTATCATTCTGATCAGGGCGGAGTGTTCGGAGCTCGATCGCGGTGTTTATATCGTGATTGGCTCCGCGTTTCTGTTGCCAATGAAACCGGTGATTCTGGCCGCCGGTGTGCTGGTACTGTTGGTTCTCGCGCTCGCGACCGAGTTGATCTTCAGTCAAGATGAGCGTCGCCGCATTCCTGGTTACGTATTGGGCGCGTTGAGCCACGTTCCACCGTTTCGATTGCTGTTGGGACGCAAAGGACCGTGATCCGTGAATCATCAGAGCGGAAAGCCGAATGGGGAATGGCCGAACGCATGCGATCCGGTGACGCGGTGCGATGGAGCGCCTACGGTTGCGGTTGTGATCTGCACGCGCGACCGACCTGAGGCGCTGGTCCAAACGCTCGACTCCCTCTGGTCGCAGACACGCCTGCCGGACGAGTTGATCATCGTTGATGACGGGGCGTTGCTCGAGGCGACCCTGGACCGTCTGAGTCGGCAGTGCCAGGAGCGTGACATTATCTGGCGGTACAAGCGGAGTGGCACGCCCGGCCTGACGAGTTCGCGCAACCTCGCCGCGGAGATCGCGTCCAGCGATGTCCTGCAATACCTTGATGACGATGTGACATGTGAAACAGGCTTCTTGGCCGAGGTTTCGCGGCTGATGGCCGACCCGTTGATCGCCGGTGTGACGGCAACTGTTCGTGAGCCGGCATTTGAAACAAAGGGCGGGCGGCTCTATCAACTCGGATATCAACTTGCGGGATGGTGGCGCGTTGTGCCGCGGGGGAGGCCGAGCGGACCCAGGCCGCGCGCGTTGTCGGATGCGACGGTGGCGACTCGGGCGCGATGGTTGTCTGGTGCGGCGATGGCGCTGCGGCGGGACGTGGTTGCAGCCGAGCGGTTCGATGAGGGCTTGACTGATTACGCGTTGGGTGAAGACCGGGAGATGGGGTATCGACTCTCGCCGCGCTACTGGTTGGTCGAGGCGAAGCGGGCCCATGTCATTCACCGTCGCGAGACGAGCCAGAGGACGGACTCTCGGCGTCTCGGTTTCATGACCAGCTACAATTATCTGCGTATTCTCAGGAAGACGTGCCGGCTTGGCGTTGGCGATTGGTTCTTGATTGCTTGGGGTTTGTCGGTTGTGGGCGCGATGCACGCGGCATGGTCGCTGCTCGGCGACCGTCGGGCGCATCTAAGCGAGTTGGTCGGCATGGCTGAGGGTGTGCTTGCCTTCATTCGGTGCCAGGGGCGCCACCGGAAGCCTGCCTACCAGTGTTCCAGCCGCGACAAAGATTGCACTGGCGGGCAAGCCGCCAGTGGCACCCATTCTCTAAGCGGTCGTGAAGCAAGCAGTCACAGAACAAGCAGTCACGGAACAAGCAGGCAACAAGCCATCAGTCACAAAGATGATGATGCGGCGATGCGAGCGAGCATTCGTACGAAGCCGCTTTCGATTGTCCGGCCGGCGTTGGGTACGCGGGAGCCCACGCGCGTGTTGTTCGTGACAACGACGCTTGACGCCGGTGGGGCGGAGTTGATGTTGCTCTCGCTGGTGAAGCATCTGGACCGGCGCGACGTTCAGCCGTACATCCTGTGCTTGAAGGACGCGGGCAATCTGGCGCAACCGTTTCGCGAGTCGGATGTGCCGGTGTTCGAAGGAGTCTTGAGATTCAAGACGGACGCCGCGGTGCTTCTTCGAATTCGTCGGTTGCTGGTGGAGAACGAGATCGACGTCGTGGTTGTGGCGCATAGCGGCGGTGATCGGATGTTCTGGGGAACGCTGGCGGCTCGGGCGCACCACTTGCCTGTCGTCGTGTGGTCGCACTGGTTCCCGACGCCCGGACACAAACACTTTGAAAGCGCGAATCGCGCGCTGTTTTGCTGGGTCGATGTGTTTGTGGCGATCGGCGAGAAGCACCGATTGGCCCTGATTCGTCATGCCCATGTTCCGGCCGGCAGGATTACCGTCATTCACAATGCGATTGAGGTTAATCGGTTTCTGGGACCATCTCGTCGGGATGAGGCACGGCGGCGACTGCATCTTTCGGAGGGGCAGTTGGCCGTCGGGATTGTGGCGAACATGCGGCCAGAGAAGCGACACGATGTCTTCATTGAGGCAGCGCGGCTTCTGGCGCCGACCCGGCCGGGATACCGCTTCTTCATTATCGGGGGTGGCCCCGAGCAAGAGGCGGTGCGGGCGGCGGCGTCCCGATCAAGCCTGGATCATGAGACGCTTCAATTGTTGGGGCCGCGTGACGATGTGTCGGCGTTGTTGCCGGGTTTGGATATTGCCTGTCTTTGCAGCGAAGTGGAATGTTTCAGCGTTTCGATGCTGGAGGCCGCGGCGGCGGGATGTGCGTTTATCGGTCCCGATGTTGGGTGTCTGACCGAGTTTCTGGCGCACCGGCAGACCGGGTTTGTGATAAGACCGGCGGACGTGGGCTCTCTGACCGATGCAATAGCAGAACTGGGAGACGCCCCCGATTTGCGCGCTCGGGTCGTCCGGGCTGCACAAGATAGAGTGGTGCGGTCGTTTGGCGCTGACAAGATGGCGGGGGCCTTCGCGGATTTGATTGTCTCCTTATATGCGGGGCATCGCAAAGGCGGGGGACGTGCGTAACGGCGAGACGGATTTGAGTTTCGAACCAAGGTGAGGGCTATTCCGATCGTTCGAGGGTCCCGCCTCCCTTACGGTCGGGGATTTGACGCTCCCTCGAAGTCGGGGATCTGATCGCTCCATTGCTGACACGGGAGCCCCTAGCCCATTTCACGGTTGGATGCACCTGTGGCACCGCCGTCTCGGCGGTGGATTCACGGGCGAGACGCCCGTGCC
>CAZTAR010000036.1:0-18203 GCA_964611695.1 uncultured Planctomycetaceae bacterium
CAAAGGACTGGATGGTCGCTCGATTGATTCACATGTTAGTTCCTGAGTGTTGAGCTTGGCGCTGTTGCCACGCGCGGTCGTGCCTCGACGCATCTGGGAACTTGAGCACAAAGCCTACAAGAGGGAGTTTCTGCCGTGTCTCGACGGGTTCGGTGTGCGAGCAAGGTGAGGTCTCATTCTAATGAGTGACAACGACAATGTCGTAATGGGGACGCTCGAAGGACACGACAAGGGCAATAGCTTCTTGCGGAATCCGGCGAAGAACTACGCTATTACCCAACAAGATGTTCAAGTGCCGGTTGAATTGGTCCGCAAGTTCCAACTCCGCGGGGGTGAGTCCGTTACGGCCGTCGGCAAGCGCGGCAAGAAAGGACGCGGAAGTGTCATTGCCAAAGAGATCAAGTCCATTTGCGATCTCACGCCCGAAGCCTATGCGAACCTCACGCCGTTCGAGGATTTGTCGGTCGTTCATCCGGAAAAGCGGTTGATGTTCGAGACGCCCGGCGGCCCACCCTCGACGCGGATCGTCGACTTGCTCACCCCCATCGGCAAGGGACAGCGCGGCCTGATCGTCGCGCCGCCTCGCACTGGCAAGACAATACTTCTGCAACAGTTGGCCGAAGGCATCCGGGTCAATCATCCGGAGGTCTTTCTCATGATGTTGCTCATCGATGAACGGCCGGAAGAAGTGACGGAGATGCGTGGCATCGTCTGCAATGATGGCTCAGGCTGGCAGCACGGCTCGCCCGAGGTGGTCTACTCAAGCAACGACAAGGATGCAAAGAGTCACACACGGATCGCCAAGCTGATGATCGAAAAGGCGAAACGTCACCTGGAGATGGGCGAAGACGTTCTGATCCTCTTGGATTCTCTCACCCGATTAGGCAGGGCGTTTAACCACACCATCGGCTCAAGCGGCCGGACCATGACCGGCGGACTCGATATCCGCGCGCTTGAGCAACCCAAGCAGATGTTCGGCGCGGCACGCAACATCGAAGGCGGCGGAAGCCTGACCATCATCGCTTCGGTGCTAATTGAAACCGGCAGCAGGATGGATGACTTCATCTTTCAGGAGTTCAAAGGAACCGGGAACATGGAGTTGATCTTGTCGCGAGAGTTGTCCGACCGTCGCATCTGGCCCGCGATGAACTTAGCGGGCTCCGGCACACGGAAGGAAGAGCTTCTGCTCGGAGCGGAAGATTGTGAAAAGATGGCCCGCGTTCGCCGCCGGTTGCTGTCAGTCCCGCCGATCAAACAGATGGAAACAATGCTGCAAGAACTGGCCAAGTGGCCCACGAACAGAGAATTCCTGGACAACCTGGCAAAGTAGCGTCCGACCTCCGTGTCGGACGGGAAATACAAACGGTCCTACACGCCCAAAGTAGCGCCGGCCCCCCGTGGCCGACGAGAAACACAAACAGTCCTACACGACAAATGGTGGCATCGGCCGCTTCAATTGAATTGCGACTACTCTAATCCCCGTTGACCACGTCAGAGCTTCCCGTAAATCGCGCCAGCGTCCGATCGACACCGCCCGGATCGGCAACCGGCCTGAGCGTCGGATGGTCTGCCAGGAATCGCCCATCAACCATTTGGTAATCCGCCAGACTGAACCGTGGCACGGGCAACGACCAAACAGCTTGCAAGTGTGACAAGTGTTGGCCATCGAGCATGCGCCACGGATGCGCCGTGATCTGCATGCAGGGAAGTGGATCCTTCTCAACGGTCGCGGGCATCGGAACAACCAGACCGTTGCCGTGTGTAACATCCGTCACGACCACCGGCGTGAGAGTCGGCGACGCTTCTTCAGCAGCACCATCTTCCTCGAAGGCCACCGTTTCCTGTGATTCGATCGCGTCGTTCGCGGTGAGGGGTTCGCTTGCCCCGAGCGTGTTCTCAAATGCGCTTTCGGAGGCGGACGAGGCTGCTTCGACCTCATTGAAATCGTCCGGCGCTTCTTCCACGATCGACTCTCGCTCCGACACAGGCACGACAGCTTCCGGCTCCCGTTCAGATTCCAGGGTCGGAGCCAATCCCGAGTCCGGTTCCGGAGGACCGAAAAACACATCCTCTTCGTCGGACGCAATAACATCGGTAACGCCCGTCAGCGCTTGTGCCTCGGCCGACAGGTTGAACACCATGTCGTCCTCGACTTCGGGCCAATCCTCCTGTGCGAACTGTGGTTCCCCCTCGACAATCTCGCCCTCTCCCGCAACATCAGTCTCGTCCGTCGATACCGTTTCAAAGAACGGTCCATTCCAACTCAGCAAATCGTCCGCGTTACTGATTCGCTCGGCCTGCGAGGCGAACGGAATATCCAACGGAGCCTCCTCGTGTGAGCCAGCTTCCGTGGCGGGGGGTTCGGATGATGCAAGTTCTAACTGCTCGACTGGAGGAGCGATCGTTTCTTCGGGATGGAAGACCGCGACGCTTTGCGCGTCAACCTCCTCCACGGCGGACTCCTCGACGATTTGCAGTGGGTACGAAACGGCGATGCCCAGGTTGCCGGCTCGGTCGACCGCGTTCACGCGGAACCGAATCTCATGATCAAGCGCATCCGACGTGATTTTGTAAGTAATCGATCCTTCGTCCGCGAGGTCTCGTTGAAGTTCGATCAACTCTCGCCGCTCGGCGCTGAAGTCCATCAACATCCCGATGTGGACCGGATACTCGGTCAGATGGTAATCCTCCGCGCGCCATGCGATTGTGACTGTCTGCCCGACGTGATACCAACTCTGCTCCGGCTCGATCCAGACTTCCACTTCGGGGGGGATCGTGTCGATGTGGTACACACGTTCTGGGTACGCGGACACTTGCTCCGCCGCCGGTTGGCCCGGGCCGACGAAACGAATCCCGTAATCACCGTCATCTTCCGCCTCAAACGGGAAGTGTGTTTGTTGGCGACCGAAGAAACCTGCCTTCTGCCAATGGAACCCGTTGTTGTCCGTCCACCACACCGCGATGCGCGGCGTGTTCTCCGGCGTGTAGCCGGACGGCTGACGGATCATCACGACTCGGTCGTTCGTGAAGTAGTGCAACGGGTCATCGCGCTTGACACGCGGCTCGGGCTGGAGATCCTCCGCCGGCCGCATGTAGTGCTCCGAGTCGTAGGCCCACTCAGGATAAAGGTTGGGCGGATCGAATTCGGCATCGCGGTCGGCGATGGGCGTGCGGTCTTCCACTTCAAAGGGGGCCGGCCGCTTGTTGCACCCTGATGTGGCAATGCCGATGAAAAGAAACGAAACCAAAGCTGTCCGTGCTGACGTGAACATATCATGCATCCTTGCTTGGTGAGTCATCACTCCTGCCGGGATTCTACCTTCAAACCACGAGGGTGGAAACATTGTTTTGGGCGATCTTGAAAGCAGCCCGCGCGCCGAACTTCGACAGGGGATTTATCGGCGTGCAATCCTCGCCTCCTCGAACCATGCCAACGTCATAACCCTGCTTTCCAAATGCGGAACGCGTGGCAATGTTAGCAAGCGGGGTGGCTTCTCCGCGTGGAAAGAAAAAACGGCGGCCTTAGAGCATCTTAGGCATGAGATGGCATCCTTCGCAAAGGTGATCAGAGCCGCGCGCGTAAGCAAGCGGTCAGCGCTCAAGATCAGAGCCGCGCGTGTAAGCAAGCGGTCAACGTGAGACTTAGAGCATTCCCAATCCATTTGTAGCGGCCGACGCCCCTGTCGGCCGTGGCGGACCAATGGTATTCGACGTCCGACACGGGGGAGGGACGCTACGGTTGGATTGCGACTGCACTAGTGCTTTGTCACAGCTGAAAAGGCGGGTTGGGTGGTACGGGCGTCCCGCCCGTTCAAGGCCAAAGCAACCGGATTTCGCACGGGCGGGACGCCCGTGCTACCCGAAGATTAAGGTGTGATAAAGCACTAGGAGAGGTGTTTCACAGCGCGCTGGAAGAGCCTGCAACCATGGCCGGCAGTACTGGAATCGCCGCTTCCGCTCGGCGGGTGGGTGGGGAGCATATTCCGCTCGGGATGCGGCATGAGCCCAAGGACTCGGCCGGTCGAATCAGTCAACGCAGCGACGTTTTCAATGCTGCCATTGGGGTTTTCGGGGTATTGGGCCACGCCGCCGTCCTTGCCGAGATACCGCAAAGCGATCCGTCCCTGCGATGCCAGCGTTGCCACGCCCGATGCGTCCCCCTCGGCGACGATCTTACCCTCGGCATGGGCGACCGGCAGGTGCAACGTCTCACCCGCCTCAAGGAAGACGCAGTGTGAGGTCGCAACGCCCAGACGAACCCACCGAGCCTCATAGTGCCCCGAGTCGTTCAACGACAAGGTGACGCCGACGCCGCTGTCTTTTCCCGGCAGCAGGCCCAGACGCACCAGCACCTGAAAACCGTTACAGATACCCAACACCAGGCCGCCGCGATCCACGAATCCAGCGAGGGCATCACCGAGGTGGTGCGCCAATTGACCGGCAAGAATCTTGCCGCTGGCGATGTCGTCCCCATAGCTGAATCCCCCAGGCACCGTCAGAACTTGATACGAATCCAACAAGGAAGGCGATTCGATCAGCCGCCCCACATGGACCCGGTCCGCCCCCGCACCGGCCTTCTCCCACGCGTGCGCGGTCTCCACGTCGCAATTGATCCCCGCAGCCCTCAATACCAAGACGCGAATGTGTGCCATGTGGAAATTCTAACGGAACAGGTGCCTCGACACGAAATCCAATCTATGGTCTCTTGATCAGGCTTGAGAATGAAACATCAGCCTCCAAACGCCTCTTCAGTTTCTCGATGTCGCTTGGCTCCGCATTCGGGAGTGCATCGCGGGTACATTTGATGACGGCATCGATCGCCCCCTTCTTGAACTCCTCACGTCTCTTGCTCTGGAACTCCAGGACGTCCTCATGTGGGAGTTTGTCTAATGGACCAGCCTGTCTCTCTAGCTTCTTTGCATCTGCTCTTCCCATCCAGGTCAGCCTGCTCTGCCCTCCTCCACCATCCAGATAGCGTCTAATCATTTCGTCGAGTTTGATCTTGCGTTCGCGAGTTTCTCGCCAGTCTTTTGTGCCAATCCTCGAATACAGGTTACCGGCCAACCAACCCAGCTTGTTCGCGAATTCTGGTGCCAGACGCCCCTTGCGCGATTTCCGGATTGTCTCGTAGTGCTCGATTCTGAACGCAACACTCACACGCAAGAATACCACTGCGTCTTCACCGATTCCAACATCCGCATCAGGGTATAAGTAGAATAGACCGAGTTTCTGCTCGTTTTGGTTGAACACTCGGTCGAGCAGCAGTTTGGCCTTCCTTTGATCGTCCTTCACATAAGCACGTTTTCCAAGTTTCTCGCACACTGTGTCCAGAAGAACGATCAGGCTTTCTTCGAGACCGCGAACGGAGGCCAAGTTTATATAGCGAGCCGAGCAAGGACTGCCGTTGTGACGTCTCAAGTCACACGTTTGGGTGGTCACAACAAAGGCAAGGTACTTGCTGTCGCTAAACCACGGATGCACTTTCTTGAAGAGATCCTGGAGAATGCCCGTGACCTCAAGGATATCTCCCTGTTCGAGGTCAGATTCAGGCTTGCATGCAGTATACGTCCAGTGCTCAGGCATGAGTGTTGCCGAAGGTCACTTGGTTGAGCCACTACTCGCGGCGGTTCCCGGCTCGCGTGGCGCGTAGCGCACGTTGGCCGTTTCATTGGTGCTTGATGCCAGGCAAGCACGCGGTCTTGGAGTTACCCCATCGGTCTTCTGTTCTCCCGGCTCACCATCAATGTTGTGTGCTTTTTGATATTGCGGGGTCGTTTGCTGCCCACTCGTTTCACCCATGAGTTCCTCCTGTGTGGCTGAACATTATGTTTCGAGATCGGGGATCAATTCTCGCAGCTTGTTTGCTTCATCTTCAATCTTTGTGATTGGAATGCGGAGCCAAGCCAGGTGATCTTTTTTGTCCTGAGACTCTCGATGGAAGTTGAGTTCGATCGTAGTGGAATCGTCCTTATCGAAGCAAACATCGAGATTAATGACGCATGCCTCAAAAGGGAGTGCTCGTGCGATTTTGCGGGTGCTGATCTTGTAGTCCTTATCTGCCAGGATCTCATCCAGTTTACACGCACTTGCGTGAGCAAGACCAGCCGGAATCTCCTCACTCTGATAGCGGATGTTATAGCCTGTCGCCGTAAGGGGGGTCTCTGGAAGGCCCTCGATTGCCCGACACGCAATCTCGCGAGCATGTTGCAATGTTTCGAAGTCCGGCGTCTCGGCGAAAATCTCAAGGGTTCGTCCGACAACAAGAACCGAAACATCGTCCTGCCGAATTCGGTATGGCCCTAACCCGTCTATTGGAACTTCGACTTGAAGCGGGGTACCTTCCGCAACCTTGAAAAGTCGCGTAGCAACGCCCTTGGGCGTTAAGATGCCGCGGTTCCAGTGCCCAAGCACAACCACGTTCCATTTGAATGGCTGAAAGCCCATGACCGTTCAACTCGTCTGAATACAAGATTGGTGTCAAGGTTCTCGGGCCTACCGAACCCAGTGAACCTTCAAAAGACATTGAGTGATCCTAGTCTATTCCAAGCTCTATGTCCAGCCTACCTATCGCTTAATTGGATATGATGCTAAGCAGGTATGGCTTTGGAGGCTGACAGCCCTGGGGTAGTCCGAAGTGCGGTGCTAGCGGCTACACCTCTTCCACAAACACGACCCGAACCACGTCCGTCAGGGCGCGTCCGTTGTGTCGGTGCGCCATGCCGGGCGGGATAAACACCCCGTCGCCTTGCTCGAAAATGACGACCTCATTGTCGAACTTAATCTCGAATCGTCCTTCGAGGATCCACCCCACGTGACCCTTCTCGCACCAGTGCGGCGGCATCTCCGGCGTGTATTCCACGAGGCGCAGTTGCCGGCCGTCCTGCCGAAACGCTTTGCACCGAACGCCCGCCATCGGAGAATCCCAATTCAACGAATCAAACTCAATCTTGTACTGCTGCATCATGATTCCTCTCACGCTTCGGTGTATTCCGCGTAAGTCTTCGCCGTCTCCCACACACGCACACGACGCAGCCGCGCCGGGGAAAGTTTGCCGTTCAGCATCCGCCAGATCGCCGCGGCGATGTTCTCGACGGAAGGATTCACCGCCGCAAACTCCGGCACATCCGTGTTCAGATGCTTGTGGTCAAACCGTTCCAACACTTCGCGCATGACGACCTCTTCCAACACCGGCAGCGGCATAACGCTTCCTGTCTTTTCCGCGACCTCACCCCCGACCGTGATCTCGACACGATAGTTGTGTCCGTGTCCGCTCGGGTTGTTGCACTTGCCGAACACGCGTTGGTTCTCCTCCTCGGAGAGCACCGGAGCATGCAGCCTGTGCGACGCCGAAAACTCGAATGATTGCGTCAACTCTACCATGGATGTATCTCCAGCATGAATCGAGTAGGACAAGTACGGCGTCGTCCACAGCGTCAGAGAGTCCAACGCGCAGGGAACCGGAATCCGCTGCGCGACGGCAAAGAGGATGTCGCGCACCAAACCTTCGCCCGTGAGGCGAGCACCTGCGACGGTCAGACTTTGTGTTGCCAATGGAATCGCTTGCGTGCGGAGTAATGTGTCGAGTTCCTGAATGTTGACCAGATAGCCCGTCACACCGTCCGGCATTCCACTGACGACAATCCGCAGAACGAGATACGGCGCGATCCCCACCGCCGACGGCCACCCGCCGCACGGATTGGTGACGGGATAGCCGTTCGTGAAATCGCTCGTTCCTTGCGAGGCCTTCGCCCAATCCCCATCAATCGAAAAACGAATCTCACGCATGAGGCGAACGCGATCCGGAAGCCCTTCAGCCAAGCGAACTTCGCGAGAACTTGGTGAGCGCGTGGACCGCGATCGACCGTCCCCCAGTGATGATCGACCGTCCCCCGATAATGAATGATAACTCGCCATCGCTCCTCCGCTTCAAGACTAATTCGAGCAGCCCGTGGCAACACTGTGGCACCGGCGTCTCGCCGGTGGTCTGAGGTCAGCAACGGTATTTCCGAATTATGGTTTTCATTTTACTACGGGCTGCTAGGGCGCGTCGAGGTGATCGTCGATGCGAAAGATATAAGCCGTACATTGGGCAGGGCCATCGTGCCACGCCATGTGCAGACGCGGCAGGCTGCCATCTGTCAGGGCCAGGAAATGGGCGGATTCGTCAAAGGCTGCTCGCCGGCTGGCCTTGATGTCGACGAGCCATCGCATGTCAGGCCGGTCCATGCATTGGTGGAGGTCGTCCACCGTGGAAGTCTCACTCAGTCGGCGCCATGTCTCGTCAGGCCAGGTGCGCCCAGCATAGAACATCAACTGTTCCAACCGGCTGTGGCCGAGAACACCGTCGTTCGGTTCGGCATGCTCGTAGAGCCATTGCCCGGCGCGGCGATAGTGGGCCTTGCCGGCCCCGATGGGTTTCGTGAGATAGAAGAGCATCGGCAAGGAGACCAGGACGACGCCGGCCGTGCGGACGTCGATCGATCGGACAGGCCACTTCGCGCGGAGCCGAAGCGAGATGATGTTGAGAATGGCGAGCAAACCGGCGGCCGCCCAGGGAATCGAGAGCGCCAACGGAATGACCATGTAGCGGGAACTGATCTCACCGTAAGACTTGACACGAAACTGAACCGCCAACAGTTGCAACAGCACGGCGGCAACGGCGAGCCTGCGTCCGTGTGCCTCCGCGCGTGACGCCGACTTGAGAAACATCGCCAGCAGGAAAAGCGTGGAAATGACATAACGGCCGCTCTTGCCCCAGGCCTCAACCATCTTCGCCGGAGCCTGCCACCACGGTATCGCGCCGGCCAGCACAATCGACGGCGATGCGTGCCCGTCCGTCATCATCGACATGCCGAAGAGGAGTTCGCTCAGACTCTTGTTGGGCATCAGCCGGCCGGTCACGATAGAGTGCGGCGCGACTGCGACGGCAAAGCAAAGTGCCAGGAGGAAGACACCCAGGAACTTCAGCTTCCAGGATCGGCGGCACGTCGGAAGGCACCAGCACAGGGCCGAAGCAACGATCACCCCAAGGGCCTCTTGTCGGAGCATGTAGGCTGCGCCGGCGATACCACCGCAAAACGCCATGTTGCGAATGCGTCCAGTGGCCAGCGCCTTGTATGCGAAAAGAAACGCAAGAAGATAAAGTGCCAGGTGTGGCATGTCCGACAGGACGTCGGCCGCAAGGTGCGCGCCGGCGGGCCATACGGCGGCAAGGATGCCCGCAACGGAGGCGATCGTTGTGTCGAAAAGGCGTCGCGTAATTAAGAACACCAGCACACAGACAGACACGCCGCCGATCAGCCCAATCAACTGCCCGCATCGCTGCCAACCCAAAGGCGTGTCGCCGCCGAGGATCGCCCCCAGCACTCTGTGTGTGCCGAGCATCAGATACGAGAAGCCGGGTTGTTTCGTCGTGGTCCGCATCGTCGATACAGGGTCCGCACTGAGCTGCTTGGCATAGGCGACAAAGTGAACACCATCGCGACTGATGCACGCCAAACGCGTCGCCAGGAAACACTGCAAAAGCACGGCCAGCAACAAAGTGGCCATGAGTGCGTGGCGATCCTGTCGCGTCCAGGGACGAGGCAGTGTGGGTGTGAAGGTTGACCTGTTGGGGCGAGGCAACGAATCTTGTACGCGGCGGATCATGCCACGGATTATTGTCGCATCAGCAAGGAATTGCACGCCCCCGGCAAAGAGGCTGACGAAAACAAGCAAACGCCGAAAACGAAAAACAAGAGCCCTCGGCCTTGGCCGAGGGGTACCCGCGCTATACTGTTGCATAAGAACCAAGAGAAGGGAGCCCAGACCATGTCCGTACTGGCAGAGTTTTCCATGTCCCCCCTCGACAAAGGGGAGTCCGTATCGAAGTACGTCTCGCGGAGTCTCGCAATCATCGCGGACAGCGGCGTGCCCTACCGGCTCGGGCCGATGGGCACCTGCCTCGAAGGCGATTGGGACGAAGTCTTCGGTGTGATCCGAAAGTGTTATGACAGAATGTCAGAAGACTGCCGGCGAATTACATGCTCGATAAAGCTGGACATCCGGCAGGAACGAGAAGGCCGTCTCACAGGAAAGATCGCGAAAATCGAATCGACGCTAGGCCGAAAGCTGGAGACTTAAAGCGGCCGTTCCTTCGCCAACTATCAGAGCCGCGCGCGTAAGCAAGCGGTCACCGCCTTCAAGCAAGGTCCCATGAGGTCGGCAAGTGACCGACCCCTTCACGGTCACGGCTCTGTTCCGTCCTACCCCTGAAGGAACATGTTGTGTTGCTTCTCTTCCCCGATCGTCGTCGTGGGGCCATGGCCGCAGTAGACTAGGGTCTCTCCAGGCAGCGTCAGAAGGTGCTCATGGATGTTGCTGAGGAGTTGGTCCGGGTTGCTGTGGTGGAAGTCTACACGCCCAATAGAACCTTGGAAGAGTGCGTCGCCGACAATAACGACGCCGGCATTGGCACAGTAGAAACTGCGACCACCCGGCGAATGGCCGGCCGTGTCCAGGATTTGCCATGTGACGCCGTCGAGCTTCATCGCGCTGCCGGGCGCCAGGTCATGCGTTTCGATGTCGCCCACGACGATCGGCATCCCCACTCCGGCGGACATGTTCTCTTTGGGGTCGGTCAGGGCAGCTTTCTCTTCGTCGGCGATGTATACAGGGATTTCACCCAGTCTTTCTCGCAGCTCAACCAGGCCTGCAATGTGATCGAGGTGCCCGTGTGTGATCAGGACGGCCTCCGGTTGCAGTTCGTCCCGAGCGAGGGTATCGGCGATTTGTTGGGCCGAATTCGGCAGACCGGGATCGACGATCCAACACGGCCCTTTCTCAGTGTGCGAAATCACAAGCGCGTTTTCGCCATAGTTCGGTTCAACCAGGCATTCAATGTGAATCTGCGAAGACATCGTATCGCGAATCCATTCTTCCCCCTTCGCGGTTAATGGTTCCTCCGAGGTGCCTACGCCCAATACCCCGACGAGCCTACCCATGGAAACACCACGCAGGTTCCACGGATAGGGTCCGCCGCGTGTCACGGCTTCGCTCACCCATGCCACTCCGGCGACGTGTATCTCATGCGAGAGCAGGTTTAACCCTGGCCGTAGCGGCCGACGCCCCTGTCGGCCGTGGCAAACTATCGGTATTCGACGTCAGACAGGGGCGTCGGACGCTACACAATTGCCTACACTGCACTAGCCGACTTTCGCTTACTTCCGCTTCGGGCGACTCTTCTCGAAGAACTTCGCCAGTTCCCCAGCCATGGACTTCGCCATGTCATCCTCGCCGGTTCGGCTGGCGCCACTCTTGGTAACGACCTGCACCTTGCCGGCCGGCGCGCCTTCCGAACTCAGCCAGAACAAGACGACAGCATAAGAGTCGGAACCGAGAAGCCCGCCGAGCCCACCAGATTCATTGTACCAGGTGATCTCAGGATCGATCTCGAGCACAGGCGAACCGCCGTGAAAGACGGGATCTTTCCCGGAAACCAGCTCGGATTTCAGCGAGCTGCTCAGAGCGATGCTGAATTTCCGGTCAACCAGTCCTCCGAGATCGGTCCGAGGCGGCTTGATCTCCACGCTGTTAAACCGGGCAAACTGACTCGTGCTGGTTCCCGGAACGGCCATCGCCTTGGAACCGGCCCCCGCAACCTCTTTCAGGGCCCGCTTGGCCACGGTACCGCATCCGGATGTGACGACTAGAACCGAAACAAGCATTGTCAACGCCAGTAGTTTACGCACAGCACCATTCCTCCAAAGATTCAGAGACCAAAGTAAATGCACCATATGAACATACTCAGAAACTATTTCAGGATTGTGGCACAGGCGTCTCGCCTGTGTTTTCACCGCTGAGACGGCGGCGCCACAATGAGCTTGGCACTTTCTTGGGGTATTCTGAAATAGGTTCTAAGCGGTTCATGCGCAGAGAATTGTATGCGGGGTGGCGAGAAGGTCAAACGTTCTCATGAAGGGCGTCGCATGTCGAGAAAATGATCCGAGCCCCGAGCGCAAGCGAGCGGGTCCAAAAGCCGGCCGTCTGCCCACGAAAACCCAACGACGGCGCTTGGGGATCGGATCAGCCTCGCCGACAGCGTCATAGCCCCAGGCCTGTCGTCGACGCGCCGCAAAGGCGGCGCTACTCATCCGGCTCAATCGTCACAATGAGCCGACGGGAGTGAAACTGCTCCATGTAGAGTTCAGCCCGTTCCTTGTGGATGACCAGCAAGAGCGAGCAGCCGGTGTGATGGGCCTCGAGCGTGCGTTCGATCGCATCTTGCTGGTTCAGGTGAGTGAGCGAAACGATGGTCTCCACCACCTCGACCATATCATTGACGTCGTCATTGTGCAGAATCACCCGATACATGGGCAGCAGACGAGGCTCGGCGGCCTCCGGCAAGACGGCGGTCTGAACACCGGTGTCCGGCGTGGCATGTTGGGATCCGTGGTCGGACATCGTACTCGCCTCTCCCGTGCGATTCGCTGGCAATGTCAGCGATTTTACGTGGCACCGGCGTCTCGCCGGTGAAGCCTTGAATCCGGCCCTCTTGCATCCACCGGCGAGACGCCGGTGCCACAGGAAAACCTGAACACCAGACAAGCTGACAAAAAGCAGTATAACCGGTTGCAGGCCCCGCAGGCAAAAAAAAAACATTCCGTTGTACTGAGACGCAATGCGTCGGTATAATCTTCTGGTCGCGATCCGAGGCATCCCGCCCGCCGGTGTGCACCGGAGCGAAGGATCTTGGCGGCAGCGCACAGGGAGGGGCACTCCACGCAAGGTCAAGAGCAATGGCAGTAGCGAACGAACGAAAAGAGGCCGGACAGCGGGGGGGGGGCGCCGAGTTACTCGATGCCGATTTCATGACGCGGCTCGAACAACTACAAATTGTCTCCCGAAAGATCCACGCCAGCAGCCAGAAGGGCGAGCGCCTGTCGCGGCGCAGGGGCGAGTCCGCCGAATTCGCCGACTACCGCAACTACGTCGTCGGCGACGACCTGCGCCACATCGACTGGAACATCTACGCGCGACTCGATCGCCTCTTCCTCAAGCTCTTCCTCGAAGAAGAAGAACTGAACGTGACGGTCCTCCTGGACGTATCCAAGTCAATGGACTGGGGCGATCCGCCCAAGGCCCTTTACGCCAAACGCGTCGCAGCGGCCGTCACCTACATCGCCCTGTGCAATTTCGACCGCGTCAACCTCTACGCCTACAACGACCGTGTCGTCGGCAGCATGATGGGTCTTCGCAGTCGCCGCATGATGTCGCGCGCGGTGCAGTTCTTGCAGAGCGCCGCAATCGACGGAAAGAGCCACTTCTCCGCAGCCGCAAAGCAGTTTGCCCTGCGCCACACGCAAAAGGGGGTGGCACTGATCCTCTCGGACTTCATGGACAAAGGCGGCTTCGAGGAAGGGCTCCGCTATCTCGTCGGCCGGCAGTTGGACATCTACGCCTTGCAGATTCTCAGCCCCGACGAGTTGACGCCAGACCTGGCCGGCGACCTCAAGCTCGTCGATTGCGAGGATGAGGACATCGCAGAGATCACCGTCAGCAAGCCCCTCATGGATCGGTATAAGTCCAACCTCCAGGCCTACTGCGAATCCCTGCGCGACTACTGCTCGCGGCGTGGCATCTCATACGTCATGGCGCCGACGAACCAACCTTTCGAGGCGCTTGTGCTCAACTACCTGCGTCAACGAGGGCTGGTGCGATGACCTTTTTCTCATGGCCGTCAGCTCTCATCTTTGCAGGGATCGCGGTGCCTCTGCTCCTACTGCTCTACTTTCTCAAGCTCAAACGCCAGGACCGCACGATCTCCTCGACGCTCCTATGGAAGAAGGCCGTCCAAGACCTCCAAGTCAACGCGCCTTTCCAGAAGCTGCGTAAGAATCTGTTGCTATTCCTTCAACTCCTCATTCTCGCCGCCGTGCTGTTCGCGATTGCAAAGCCCGTCGGAAATTTTCACCGCCAGCCTGAGCGGGATATCGTCCTACTCATCGACAACTCGGGTTCGATGAAAACCCGGGAAGCCGATGGGCGGATACGCCTGGAGTGGGCCCAGGATGCCGCCGAGGAATTCGTGGCCAACCTGCCCGACAAGTCGCGGGCGATGGTCATCAGCTTTGCCAACCGCGCAAATGTCGTCTGCAGCTTCACCAACGACAAGCGACGCCTCACCCGGCTCATCCGAGAGATTGAGCCGACGGACGCCGCCAGCAAGATCGGCGAGGCGCTCCAACTTTCCGTCGCTTATTCATCGAGCCTGGTTGACGAGAACAGAACAGGCCTGCCGGAGGCCGCTCAACGGGGCTCGGCCGACATCGAGTTCTTCAGCGACGGCCGAATCGACGACGCCGATCAGGAGTACGTCTTAAGGGGGCAGATGCTCTACCACCAAATCGGCGAGGCCCTGGACAACGTGGGCATCGTCGGCTTCGCTGTGCGACGCGATTACGATCGTCCAGGCCTACTGTCCGTCTTCGCCGAGGTGGAAAACTTCGGCCCAACGTCCGTCGAGTCGGATATTTCGCTGCTGTTGAATGGCAAACTCGCCCACGGCCCCGGCTCCATCTACGAGGTCTCTCTCGGACCGGCCGCCCGAACGAAGGATACATCAGACGAGACGCCGGGCAACGCGCCGGGAGACGCTGCCGATGCGTCATCCACTTCCGTCGCGCTGCCCGCGCGGCAGATGGTGGTCTTTGAGATCAACCATGAGGAAGCCGGCATCGTCGAGATCAAGCTGAATCGCGAGGACGCCTTGGCCATCGACAACACCGTTTCAAGCCCGATCAACCCACCGCGCGAGGTTCGCATCCTCGTCGTCTCCGATCGTATGGAGGCGAAATACTTCCTGGCCAAGGGTTTTCAAGAGAGCCTCGAAATCAAGGACTACACGGTCATGAGTAGTGGCGAGTACGAGAACGCCGATGACGAGACACTCGTCGACGAGGGACGCTCGGCCTTCGACCTCGTCGTGCTCGACCGGCATGACACCGACCGACTGCCGCCGGGAAACTACGTCTTCCTCGGAGGGCTGCCGATCGTCGAAGGGATTGCACGGGGCGATAGCATCAAAAACGATGTATTGGTCGTGTGGGACGAACGGCACCCGCTTCTCAGGAGCGTGCAACTCGACGACATCATGGTGACCGAGTGGAATCGCCTGACCCTGCCGCGTCATTCCCACAAACTCATCGAAGGCAAAGACTCCACCGTGATGGCCTTCATCACCGATCCCGGCCATCGCTTTGTGATTACCGCGTTTGACATCCTGGATTCCAACCTGCCGATGGACATCCCGTTTCCGATTCTCCTCCAGAACATGGTCATGTATCTTGCCGGGAGCGGCCTCGTGGAAGAGGGAAGCCTCATCAAGCCAGGCCTCACGGTCAATCTCCCTGTCCCCCCGGGTGCGGAAGAGGCAACCATCAAACGGCCGAATGGGCTGATCGACAAAATCGTGGTTCAGGATCGCCACGCACTGACCTATGCCGGGACAGGCGATGTGGGCGTGTACAAGGTGGAGTTTGACGACGCGCTCAAAACGTCGGAGGTCTTTGCCGTCAATTCTCTCGACGCGAACGAATCCAACATTGCCCCCAACAACAACTTGACGGTCGGCGCGGAAGCCATCGATTCCGTCTCCGGCACGATGAAGGTCAACGAACCCTTATGGCCCTACCTCGCCGGCGTGGCGTTGCTCGTCCTGCTCGTGGAGTGGTGGGTCTACAACCGGCGTGTGATGATCTGACCTCATGGTTCCAATTGCACTTCAGGCGGGGCCAAGCCGCTTCACATCTCTCAAATAGCCTGACAGGCAAGAGCGTGAGACCGGAGTCCCACTGGCGTTGTTCCCATTGGAGGATTCCAGTGTTATCGCTCATGGTCTGCGCGGACTCACGCGTCCAGAGTGGTAACCTGAGAGGAGGACCGACACCATGGTACGAAAAAGATATCCTGTTCCGGCAGGCATACTACTGCTCTGGGTGACCGCGCTCGGTGGAACAACCGATGCATTCGCGCAAGAGGACATCATCAGCTTCGACCTCGATCACTGGATGCTCGACAATTCCGAAGTCGTCCAGCATCTCGGAAGGCGATGCCTCGTCGGTACGGCGATCCTGAAAAACGTTGAGTTCCAGAACGGCATCATCGAGGTCGACATCGCGGTGGACGGGTCCCGATCGTACCCCGGTATCCTCTTCCGAATGCAGTCGAAAGACACCTACGAAAAGTTCTACCTGCGCCCCCACAGGGCCGGACTCTATCCCGATGCCCTGCAATACGCCCCGACGTTCAACGCCGCTTCCTGTTGGCAGCTATACACCGGCGAGGGCTTCACTGCGTCGGCCCAACTTCCCGACAACCAATGGTTGCACCTCAAGATGGAAATCCACGGGACCCAGGCCCGAGTGTATCTGGGGGACGCCGAACAGCCCGCACTCGTGATTCACGATCTCAAGCACGGCCTAAGCAAGGGAGCCATCGGCGTGTCGGAGCCAACCGGCGGCCTGGCCTATTTCTCGAACTTCAAGTTTAGGCACGACGACAAGCTGGAGTTCATCACGCCGCCACCGCCCGAGTCCCCATCGCGCATGATTCGCAACTGGGAGGTTTCACGCCCGTTTCAGGTCGCCGGGATAGACACCGAGAAGTATCCCCGTTTTTTCACGATCTTCAACGCCGCCTGGCGCAACGTCGAAACCGAACCGTCCGGCCTCGTAAACTTGTCGAGACTGTTCAAGCATGAAGCGGCAGGCGGAGATTGCGTCTTCGCGAGGACCGTCGTGCGGTCGGACAGACGGCGATCCGTCAAACTCTCATTCGGATACAGCGACAACGTTGAAATCTTCCTCAATGGCGAGAAGGTCTTTTCCGGAAGGAGTGCGTATCGAAGCCGCGATCCGTCCTTCGTCGGCGCCGTCGGCTTGAATGATGCCGTCTATCTGACACTCGAGCGAGGCATCAACGACATCTTCCTGATGGTCAGCGATTCGTTCGGCGGCTGGGGTTTCATGGGCCGGACGAGTCTATCGCTGAAGCCACCGCTCAAGCAGGATGGCGTCTTGAAGAAAGTGTGGGAGACGCCGGCGGATTTCAGGATTCCAGAATCCGTGCTGTTCGACCCCAAGCGAAACATCCTCTACGTCAGCAGCTTTTACAAGGTCCAGGAGAGCAACCTCAACACAGGTTTCATCTCCAAGGTGAAACTCGACGGCAAGATCGAATCGCTACGCTGGGTCACCGGCCTCGACGGCCCCTGCGGCATGTGTATATACGGTAACCGGCTATTCGTCGTGGAGGGTTTCCGTGCGAACATCGTCGAGATTGATCTGAACGATGGGAAGATCGTCAATCGCTTCCCAATCCCCGGCGCGACCTTCCTGAACGACATCGTGGCGGACTCCGTCGGGAACATCTACGTTTCCGATACCTCCAGGTCGCCAAGGGCGAAAGATATCTACCGATTCCACGAGGGGAAGATCGAACTCTGGAAGGAGGGCGACGAACTCCATCGGGCAAACGGTCTGTTTATGCACGATGGAAACCTGATCGTCGGCAGCTCGGGAGACGGCATGCTCAAAACGATCAGCCTGGCCGACGCGCGGGTCGACACAATCGCCTGTCTGGGGGCAGGCGTCATCGACGGCATCCGCGTTGCGGCCAACGGCGACTATCTCGTGTCCCACTGGGAAGGCCAGGTCTTCGTCATCTCTCCCGAAGGCCGCGTCGTGCAAGTCCTGGACACAATGCCAGATCGCCAAAACGTCGCCGACTTCGAGTACATCGAGGACCACCGCCTGCTCATCGTCCCAACCTTTCTCGGGAATAAGGTTGTCGCATACGAATACCAGGGGCTCGATGGATAGGAATTTTCCACCTCCAGAGGAAGATCGTCCCTCCGTTGGAGTCTGTGATTGAGCTGAGGATGGTGATGAAACACAGGGCAAGCCCATGGATAGCAATCCATGGGTTCCTGTTGGTAGTCGAATGTTTCTTAAACCATGTCAACTTCAATACGGTTGAAAGTGCATCTGTTGCCGGCGGAGATCAGAGCCGCGCGCGTCAGCAAGTGGTCAGCATTCGACTCGGTAGGGGGGAGCAAACCGGTGATCCCCGTCGGCCACAGGGGGCCGACGCTACAACGGAGCATGCACGCTCAATCTTAATAGGCTATAAATCCTAAAATGCTTTAATGCATCGCCTTCGATATC
>CAZTAR010000037.1:0-18128 GCA_964611695.1 uncultured Planctomycetaceae bacterium
GCACAATGGCAAGGAGGAGGATTTTCAGCTCTTCATGGCGCTCCTAGATGGCGATCGATTTGAAGGTCGCTTTCGAGATGGCGTACACACGGCGGATTGCAGCGATCTCATGCGACGACTCGTCAAGGAGCAGCTCCGCAGATTTGACGGCAGACCATTGTTTCCGGAACGCCGCGCCTACACGGTTGCCTATGACCTCTCCGATGGCGAGGCTCAACTCTACAAGGATGTTACCGAATATGTACGCGAAGAGTTCAACCGAGTCGAGCAGATGGAGAGCGGAGGCCGCAGGGGAACGGTCGGATTCGCCCTGACCGTTTTGCAGCGACGCCTGGCTTCGTCGCCAGAGGCAATCTTCCAAAGCCTGCGCCGGCGTAAGGAGCGACTAGAAAGCCGCCACCGGGAGGCCAAACTTTTGGCTCGCGGTGGCAAATCAGTCTTGCTCGAAACGCTCCGTTTGCGAGAGCTGGAAGAGACCGACCTTGATGTCCTTGAGGAGACTGACGAGGCCACGGCCGAAGAGGTCGAGACGGCAGAGAACGAAGTCGTCGATGAAGCGACTGCGGCGCGCACGATCGAAGAACTTGAAGTTGAGATCGAGATTCTCAAGCAACTGGAACAGACCGCATTGCGGGTACGACGGAGCGGCATCGACCGAAAGTGGGACGAGCTTTCGAGGCTGCTGCAAGATAATTCCGAGATGTTCGATCCCGCCGGAAACCGGCGAAAGCTCATCATCTTCACGGAGCACAGGGACACGCTCACCTATCTGCGTGAACGTGTCGGCACGCTTCTCGGCCGCCCCGAAACGATCGTGATAATTCAGGGCGGCATGGGACGCGACCAGCGTCGTGCAGCCGAGGAGTCCTTTCGGCACGACCCGGACATACATATTCTGATTGCCACCGATGCCGCCGGCGAGGGTATCAACCTGCAACGCGCCCACCTGATGGTCAACTACGACCTGCCGTGGAATCCGAACCGACTTGAACAGCGCTTCGGTCGTATTCACCGCATTGGGCAGACCGAGGTCTGTCATTGCTGGAACTTGGTGGCCCACGAAACTCGCGAAGGTGATGTCTACCGTCGTCTTCTGGAAAAACTCGACGTTCAACGTGAGGCGTTGGGTGGCCGCGACAGCGTCTTCGACGTGTTGGGCCGCCTGTTCGAAGGGCAGTCGTTACGCCAGATGCTCATCGAGGCCATTCGCTACGGTGAACAGCCCGACGTGCGGGCCCGCTTGGAGCAAGCGATCAACAACGCAACCGACCGCGAGCACATTCGCACTCTCCTCGACAAAGAGGCACTTTCACGCGACTCGATGGACACGCGTCGTGTGCAAGAACTTCGCGAGGACATGGAGCGCGCCGATGCGAAACGGCTACAACCGCACTTCATCGAAGCCTTCTTCATGGAGGCCTTTGCGCGGCTGGGTGGGCGGATTTCGGCTCGAGAGAAAGACCGATACGAGATCACTCGCGTTCCCGCCTCTGTTCGCAATCGTGACCGCCAAGTTGGACATGGTGTTCCAGTGCTGTCGCGTTACGAGCGGGTCACGTTCGACAAGAACCTGATCCACGTGCCGGGTCAACCCATCGCGGCCTTTGTCTGTCCAAGCCAGCCGTTACTCGATTCGGTGATCGACCTCGTGCTGGAGCAGTACCGAGCGTTGCTCCGTCAGGGCACGGTTCTCATCGACCCGAACGATCCGTCCAACTCGTCCAGGGTTCTTTTCTACCTCGAACATACCGTCCGTGACGCCGTTCAGCTCGCCTCCAAGGACCGCCGTGTAATTTCACGCGAGCTGCAGTTCGTTGAGATCTCCTCGTCCGGCGACGTACGTGCCGCCGGTTCAGCGCCGTATCTGGACTACCGGCCGGCCACCGACGAGGAACGTCAACTGGTTCAGCCTGAACTGGAACAGCCCTGGCTCTCGGACAACCTGGAGCAACAGGCCCTGGCTTTTGCAGCCCAGCATATCGTTCCCGTGCATCTTGCGACTCTACGTGAGCACCGAGACGAGTTGATCGACAAATCGACCCGCGCCGTCCGCGTGCGATTGACGAAGGAAATCACGTATTGGGACCACCGGGCCCAGGAACTCAAAGCTCGCGAAGAGGCCGGCAAGACGCCCCGGATCAACTCAACCATGGCCCGGAACCGCGCCGACGATCTTGAAGCCCGCCTGAAGAAGCGCATGGAACGCCTGGAACGTGAGAAACAGCTTTCGCCCGCACCCCCGGTCGCCATCGGCGGCGCGCTCGTCATCCCGCAGGGCCTGCTCGACCGCCTCAACAATGTGCCTGAAGAGGACCGAGACCTCACGCCCGGCGATCGTGCGCGTATCGATAAGCTGGCCGTCGCCGCTGTCATGGAAGCGGAACGCCAACTCGGCCGCGAACCGCGAGAAATGCAGCACAATAACGAGGGCTACGACATAGAATCGGCCAACCCAAAGGAGCCAGGCCGGCTGCGGTTCATCGAGGTCAAAGGCAAAGCCGTCGGCAAGACCACAGTCACCGTCTCAGCCACGCAGATCCGCTATTGCTGCAATCAGCCGGACAACTGGATCCTCGCCATCGTGCAAGTTGACGGCGACAGCACAAAACCGCCTCGTTACTTGTACGGCCCTTTCGACCAAGCGCCGGGATTTGCTGAGGTTGGGCGGAACCTTCGTCTCAACGAACTCTTGGACACGTCGGAGGTGCCATCATGAATGATGGGCGGCCGAGGGATCGCGTACACCAGCGCATCGAGAAGCTCTTGGGCGAGATGCGCGAGTTGTTGCAAACCGAGAAGGACTCCGCAATCAAGCAGCGTTGGAAGGCCGAGTGGGCGCCGGCGCTGTTGAAAATCATCGAGGAGCGCAAGACTCGACCGCAGGTCGAGATCTCGCTGATGGGCGGAACCGGAGCCGGAAAGAGTACGCTTGTGAACGCGCTGCTCGATGCCCGAATACTCCCAGTTAGCAACATGCGGGCATGTACGGCTGCAATTTCAGAGATTTCCTATGCCCCGGGGAGCGAGTACCGCGCGCGAATCGAATTCGTTTCTCGCGAATCGTGGCACAGAGAGATCAGCCTCCTGCTTGAAGATGTTCGCGACAGCCAGTCGGCGGACGATGGAGATGGGGACGGCGATGCGGTCGCGATTCCCCGTGCTGCGAAAGATAAGCTTTCCGCAGTCTATGGCCCTTGGGAGTCGGGAGAACTTCCATCGCTCGATCTAGCGGACTTTCAGGAGCCACCGGAGATCGCTCGCGCCCTCGACGCTGGTTTCGAAGAGCTTGCCACCTCTACGCTGACCGATTTCAGAAAACGAATTCGCGATTACCTTGACAGTAAGTGCCGCTTCTGGCCGATCGTCGAGACAGTCAACGTTTCCGGTCCCTTTGCCGCACTCGAGTGCGGTGCAAAGCTGGTTGACTTGCCCGGGATCAACGATCCCAACGAGGCCCGCGAAGCGGTAACAAAGGCGTATCTCAAGCGGAGTCGCTTTGTTTGGATCGTATTCAACATCAAACGCGTGCTGACCAAGGACGTCAGCAATTTGATGCAATCCGACGACTTCGTTCGCCAAATCGTCATGGATGGTCGAGAAGACGCTCTGACCTTCGTGGGGACTGCGTCCGACGACATCGATATTGATTCTGCTTGGGAGGAGTTTGATCTCGACGAAGATGCAACGCTTCCTCAAATCGCAATGGCACGCAACAAAGCAGTCCGCCAAGAGGTGAAGGGTCAGGTTGCTGAGCTTGCCGCACGCGTGGCGCGAAATGCCGACTCCTCCGAACGACGCGAGAGACTTCGCGACGCATTCCTTGGATCGAAGATTTTTACTCTGTCGGCTCGCGACTACCTGGCGCTAGCCGGCCTGGCGAAGAATCGTCCGAGTTTCGATGAGCTTGAGCACACCGAAGTCAAGCAACTACGCGAACACATGATACGCACGTGTAGCAACTTCGGCGTGGAGGCACAAACCCGCGCGCACCACACCCGCATCGGTCAAGTTATTCACGAAATCAAGGCCGAGGTCGCCCGCGGTCAGTCAGCGATTGAGCAGCAACGACAAATCACTGCGGTAAAGAGAAAGGAGCTGGGCGGGGCGATTCAACGCCTCGCCACCTTTCTTGACAGGGACTTGGCGGACTGTGACGAGCGCTTTGCGCAAGATCTAAGCTCCGGACAAGAGCTACTGTCCGAACGCATCAAGCGGGCTGCGGATCGCGGGCATCACGACTTGGACCGCGTAATCGGGCAGTGGCAACACATGCACTGGTGTACGCTCAGAGCGGTTGCACGACGTGGAGGGCGGTACAACAGCCCGACCTCCGGCGAGCATGACTTTGCGGCCGATGTTTGCCGACCGATACTTGAAGGAATCACCTTCGCATGGACCGACTTTTTCGGCGACCGCCTTACCAACGCGCTCAACAAGTGGTCGGATCGGTTGGTTGCGATGGCCGAACGCTACGGCATGGACGTCCTCAAAGAGCTATCAGCACTTAAATCGGCCGACCACGCAAAGGTTCAGAAGGATTTCGAGGCCGTGATTGAGACGACCCAGAAGGTGATTCGCGAACAACTCGGGCAGATTCAAACCGAGATGACTCATCGAATAGGCGAGGTACGGCGCACATTATATGAGCAGATTCCAGAACAAGTCGCGGTCGATATGAAACCCGCATTCCTCGAAGCCGCCGACGAATCCGGGAAAGGCATGAAGCAAAGGATGATTGAGAAGATCGCGACGCACGCCAAACGCGTATCGCTCGACATGTTCAGTGACATGGAGGGGCAGATTAGCCAGGGGGTGCGAAGCCTGAATGAACGGCTGCGACTGGAGTATGGTGAAATGCAGAAGACCATCAAACGCCACGCCGCCATTCCGGTACAGAACCTTCTCGGCAGCGACGACGTGTCGGTAGAGGAGCTCGACGAGCGGCAAGCCGCCTTGAGTGCCATGGCCGACTTCCTTGCAACCCTTGCATCCTCCGAGCATAGGGACAAGCGCATTGCCGAAGTATCGTAAGAAACTCATCGTAGCCGCGATACAGCTGGAGGCGACCGAACGCGAGGCTGCAGAGGGGAAGTGCCGCGATGAAGCTTAGCATCTACCTATTCCGAGAAGACGTGAAATCCTTCGGCAGCCTGATTCAGGAAAAGCACCTGAAGGGTGCAGCGAAGTACACGAAGCTGAAACTACGCAAGAACAAGACCCTGCCGTTCACGTGCGAGGCCTACATACAGTCGAACAAGCAGACGGAGCCGAAGTGGACCGGGTTCCTCGGCAGCCATTTTGACCTCTCCAAACTGAGCCTTTTCAATGCAACGAGTTCATTCGTCCTGTTGCTCAAGACCGGCAAGCGATTCTTCGCTGTCACGTTCGGCTACGGCTTTACGGCGTTGGACCGTTCGAAGATTGAGCCTCGATTCGGTCTCTTGGTCGCTCTCAACGAACTTGCTGCCAACGAGATTCGCACACTCGATACACACACGACGGACGTGGTCACTCGCCAGCGACGCACGCACGTCAGCATCGCCAGTCCTGTCTCCGAATTCGGGATCAACACCAATATCGACTGGGTGAGATTTGCAAGCGGCAAGCCATCCGCTGCCGGATTCGCAAAGAACGTTTCAGGGGCTGACTCGTTGGCCATCAACTGCGATTGCGAGTTGAAGGATGTTGCTACGAAGTGTGGCGACGTACTGAAACGATTCAAGAGCACAGACTATCAGAAGAAGTTCCCATTCGTTGATCACTTTCAACCCGTTCCGAAGGACGACCCGATCGTCACAGCCCTAAATGCAAACCTCGACACAGTAGTCGCGAATCGATCGACCGATCACATTTCCGTTACTTATCCGGATTTGGTGCTCACGGACAACGATCAGCTAGCGGTCTATCGCTTATCGTGCAGCCACGCGAAGTCGGATCTTGAGGAGGTCACGCTTCAGGACGTCTACGCCTTTGTCCACGACGAGGTCGGAGACGATACGCCACTCGACAAGTTCTGGATCGTTGGGCTCAACGATCAGGAAGTAGCGGTGTCGAAGAAGTACAGCCTCCGTGACTACTTCGTGTTCGAGACCGACCACGGTGGGAAAACATATCTCTTGTCACTCGGCCAGTGGTTCCGGGTCAACAAGAACTTCATCGACGAAGTGCGAAAACGCGTCGCCGCACTTCCGGATGTCACAGCTACGCTCAAACCGATCCCGATTCAGCTCGGCGAAGCTGAGGGTGATTACAACGTCAGACTCGCGGCCGACAAGAAGTGGCTGCTCATGGACAAGGATACGTTCAAAGTCGGCTCATACGACAAGATCGAGATCTGCGACCTGCTCACGAAAGACCGACAGTTCATCTGCGTCAAGAAGATGAAGTCGTCGGCCACGCTCAGCCACCTCTTTGCCCAGGCCAGCGTGTCCGCCAGCTTGCTTCGGCGATCGCCCGACTATCTGAAGACTGTGCATACTCAGGCCGGCAGGCAGTGGCCGGCCGTCAAGAAGGATGCCGACTGGGCCAAGCAAGGCAGGTTCATCTACGCAATCCCGACCGAGAAAACCGGCAGCCTAGCGGATTGCATGTTCTTCTTCAGCCAGGTGAACCTACTGGAGCACGTTGAGACGATTCGGCTCGCCAACTATGACGTCGAGCTGTGCAAGATCGAATACGATGACGCATCGCACAAGGCGCCGTCCAAACCGAAGAAGAAGACCAAGCGGGCAAAGAAGAAAGCGAAGGCCGCCGTCTGATGCCCGAATACCGCAAACAACTCATCGAAGTCGCGCTGCCGCTGGAGGCGATCAAGCGCGAGGCGGCGGACGAAAAGTCCATTTGGCATAGGTACACGAGCCGCTGTACTTGTACGGACCGTTCGGCCAGGCGCCTGGCCTTGCCGAAGTTGGTCGTGATTTCAGTTGTGATTCGCTTGTGGCAGAGTCTGAACCGCCACATTGACTAAGGCACAAATGGCCAAGACTCAGTCGTCATCACGTTCCTACTCGGATCGCACCCTCAAGCTCCTCTGGGGTCGCGCGGCTGGCCGCTGCGCCTTTCCGGATTGCCGAATCGAGATTTACGAGGATCCAAAGGACGATTACGACCCAATTGTGTGTATCGGAGAAATTGCTCACGTCGAAGCTTCCAGCGACGATGGGCCGCGAGCAAATCCAAAGCTGACTGCGAAAGAGCGCGACGACTACGACAATCTCATTCTGCTCTGCTCAATCTGTCACAAGAGGGTGGATGGACGCCGCCGGGAGTTTCCCGTCGATCGCTTGAAACGACTCAAATCTGATCATGAGGCTTGGGTGCGCGAGTCCCTGCCTGAACGAGGTCGCACCACTCGAGGGTGGATTCCCTTCATCCTCGAAGGCGAACATCCGATTGATGCCGAGCTCTGCAAGGAGGCGTTGCACCCGGATTTTGCATCGCGAGAGCCGTTTCTGGTGCGCGTAAGGACGGATGACACCGCTTGGGGGCAAATCGGAGAAACAATTGAATCTCAGACCGCACAGCTGCTGGCCGCATCTGACACTTTCAACGAGCGCTTTGCCGTCTTTCCACTCGCCCCAGTTTCGGCTTGCATTGTGTTGGGCCGAGAACTTACTAACCGCCCGCATGTACGTTTGTTTCAGTATCATCGAGACGACCAAGGCTGGGCTTGGCCAAGCCATGACGCAGAAATCACCCACGTCACCGTCTCCGCGCTACCCACCGATATCGACCAGAACGCCGAGGAAGTTGCGCTCTGCTTTCAACTTAGCGGGCAGATCACAGCTCCCATGCTGGCTCCGCACGTCGATCCTGGATTCCCCCGGATCGATTTCGTTGTCCCCGAGCCTGGAACCGCTTGGCTCCGAGCGACGGACCAGCTTGATCGATTAGGAATGCTCGCTCGTGCCACCTTTGAGAGTGTAACGAGCATCTATCCCAACGCGTCGACTTGGCACATATTCTACGCGGGTCCGGCCCCAGGTGCTGTGCGGATTGGTCAACAATTGAATCCAACCATGACCCCACCCGTGCAGTTGTACGAGTTTCGTCGGGACCGTGATCCACTTTACGAGCCCTCTTTCATGCTTGGGAATCGTACAGATGAGTAATCAGCAGTATCTTCAAGGGCTACTCGATCAGCAGCGACTCTCGCAACAGCAGCTAAGCACGCTGCGAAGCACGAGAAGCACAATCGAGCAGCACCTGCGCGACAACCTCAAGGGTAGCCCTGTGTTCTACTATGGCGGATCATTTGGAAAGAACACAATGATCCGCGACAAGTTCGATTTGGACATCGTTGCATATTGGCCTCACGACTGCGGGTTTACGTTAGCAGACATTTACGCCGCCGTTGGAAATGCCCTGAAAGAGCAATGGAATTCCACAGCACCGAAGACAGTAGCTTGGCAGATTCGATTTCAGGGTGGCTTTCACATCGATGTCGTGCCGGGCCGGGCAATCGACGGCACGTTTCGGTACGCGAACCTCTACCGTCGTGACAAGGGGTCGTCGATGCAAACCAGCATCAAGATACACATCGACACCGTGTCGAAGAGCGGGCGCCGCGATGTGATCCGCCTGATGAAGCTCTGGCGCAATCGCAATCAAGTTGATTGGCCTGTTTCACTGGCGCTTGAACTCGCGACAATTGAGGGCGCGAAAGGGAAGTCACAGTCGGAATTGGAACCACAGCTCGGTGGCGTGTTTCGTTTTCTTGTTAATCGCATCGAGCGCCTTCGCCTCTTGGACCCCGCGAATAGCAATAATGAAATCACGGAGGAGCTGTCCGCCGCTCATCGCACGCGAATCAAAACTGCAGCGCAAGCGGCCCTCGATGCGGAGTATTGGTCCAAAGTGTTTGGAACGAATTGATGAACCGCATCAGCCTCTGGGCCGCCCAGAGTGTTTACAGTAGCAGTGGCGACTGCGACGCAAATTGACGTGAGAAAATGATGGCAAAAGGTGTCGTTACAACGAAGACAACCATATCGGCCTTGACCGGGTGCCGCGCGATTCTTGAAGAGCACGCAACAATCATGGCGCAGTCCGTTGCTGCCGGGAATCAACAAGACGAAGCACCGTCCGTAATGTTTCAACGCGCGTTCGATTTTGGCCTACAGACCATCGACGCGATCATCAGTTTGCTCGGTGACGGAGAGAAGGATGCACTTCAGGCATGTACACTGTGCCGACCGTTCTACGAAACCGCAGTCCGACTGCTCTGGGCTTCGAGGACAGCGGACGGTTGGCAAAGGCTTCAGGCGTACTTCGCCAACGAGGATCGAAAATGGGCTGACGAGGCAACGCGCATCCCATCGACGGCTGCCGTCGCTGCCGCGACCGGGGAGCACCGGCGAGAGATTCTCGAACGCACGGATGACACAGGAGAGAAGTTCTCTCCCGCGCCCAGAATGCAGCAGCTTCTTCGTGATGTGGTCAAGCATGACATGATTGAGGGCATTCGTGAGAAATCTGATCGAGCCGCTGATTTTGATTATACAAACGTCTACCGCTTTCTGTGCAAAGCCGCACATGGGCACATGACATCGCTTGGGCGGCCAGCCGGCCTCTTGCGGCATGCCAAATACGGCACGATCATGGCGACCTGGTCTCTTCTGCAAGCCCACTGTCACGTCGGTGCTGCGGACTTCAGAAAGGAAATCGACGTCATCGGAAAGAAGCTTATGACGATCATTGAGAAACATCGTGGTTGAATACCGAAGAAAACTAATCGAAGTTGCGCTGCCGCTTGAAGCTATTAATCGCGAGGCGGCGCGGGAGAAGTCGATTCGGCATGGGCACCCGTCGACGTTGCACCTTTGGTGGGCGCGCCGCCCATTGGCGGCTTGTCGAGCTGTGCTGTTCGCCTCGCTCGTGGATGATCCCGATTCGGACCCGAGGTTTGATGCTTACGGGCCGGAGGAACGTGAACACGCCGTCGGCGAGCGCCGGGCGGAGTTGTTCGACCTGATCGAAGAGCTGGTCAAGTGGGAAAACTCGAACAACCCGACGATCATCAACCGCGCGCGGGCTGAGATCGCCTCATCTGTCGCCAGCCGTAAGATCGAGCTTGGCGAGTTTGAGAAGGACACCATTGTCTACGCTCCGGAAGGCGGCAAGCTGAAGGAGGGTGACAAACATCCGGACGGCTCGTTGGCTAAGGATGGCACGACTGCCTACCGTGTATTGTTGCGGCAGTCCAAGCCCGACGTCGTGAATCATTTTCTTGCCAACTACGCACCGCCGGTGCTGGACCCGTTCGCTGGCGGCGGGTCGATCCCGTTGGAAGCACAGCGCTTGGGCCTGCGGGCCTACGCCAGCGACCTCAATCCCGTGGCCGTGCTGATCAACAAAGCCCTGATCGAGATCCCGCACAAGTTCCAAGGCACACCTCCCGTTCATCCTAAGGATGACGAGATCGACAGGATGATTCACAAGAAGTCGAAGGGCCAGAGCAAGTTCGAAGGACAATGGTACGGCATACAAGGCCTCGCCGAAGACGTCCGTTATTATGGCACATGGATGCGACGCGAGGCGGAGAAACGCATTGGGCATCTCTACCCAAAGGTTGCGATTAGTGACGAGATCGCAAAAGACAGTCCGGAACTCCGCCCGTACATTGGCCGTGAGCTCACTGTCATTGCGTGGCTATGGGCGCGAACGATTGACAGTCCCGACCCTGCCACTCACGGAGCACCAGTGCCCTTGGTCAAGTCTTTTTGGCTCTCAAAGAGAAAGGGAAGGAAAAGCTGGATCGAACCCGTTACGCGAAAGGACAGTTGGAAGGTGTCCTTTGGTGTCCGACGGTCTGAGGGCGAGCCACGACTTGCTGGTACTGTTACGAGAGGCGGAGGCAAATGTGTCCTAACGGGCACTCCGATTCCATTTGACTACATTCGTGCTGCCGGCAAAGAAGGACGACTAGGCATCACGATGATGGCGATCGCCGCGCAAGGTGATCGGGAGCGAGTGTATCTTCCCGCGTGCGCAAAACACCAGGAAGTTGCTCTGGCAGCGCAGCCATCCTGGGCTCCGGACGCCCAACTTCCCCATAACCCGTTTTCCCTTCGACCACCCCTCTACGGTTTGTACTCTTTTTCAGACCTCTTTACTGCACGACAGCTGACTGTTCTTTCATTACTATCCGATTTGGTGTTAGAAGTTGCGCGCCAGCTCAACCACTCCCCGGAGAGGAACGACAATCGAGCGCGACCGTATGACCGAGCCAAGGCCGTGTCCCTGTATCTCGCGCTAGCCATCAGCAAGCTTGCAGACCTGGGGAACACCGGATGTCTTTGGGAACCAGTGGCGCAGTGTCCACGGAACCTTTTTGGAAGGCAGGCACTTCCAATGCACTGGAGTTTCGCTGAAGCTAATCCGTTCAGCGAGAGTTCTGGTTCGTTCGCTGTAGTTGTTGACAATCTCTGTCGAAACCTACTGGCGTCAGTGCCAACGGTTCCGACGGTCGCTTCGGTTCGAGTGTCACAGGCAGATGCGTGCAAGCTGAAACTGAGTCAGCCTGCACCAATGGTCTGTACCGACCCTCCGTATTACAACAACGTCGATTACGCAGACCTTTCTGATTTCTTCTACGTGTGGCTCCGTCGGTCGCTGCGCGATGTATTTCCAGATCTTCTGGCTACTGTTCTAACTCCAAAAGAGCCTGAGTTGGTCGCCACACCGTATCGGTTCGGCGGCGACAAGGTCGCGGCAAAGGACTTCTTCGAAAGCGGGTTGGCGCAGTGTCTGCAGCGAATTCGCGCCGGACAGCAAGAAGGTTGCCCGTTTACGTTGTTCTATGCTTTTAAGCAAGCCGAAGCAGGTGACAACGCAGGCGACACTGGCGTTGCCTCAACCGGCTGGGAGACAATGCTCCAAGGTGTGCTTTCCGCTGGTTTTGCGGTAACCGGAACATGGCCACTCCGGACGGAACTCACGTCTGCTCTGAAAGACAACATGAACTCCCTTGCGTCCTCCGTCCTGCTTGTCTGCCGCCCGCGCGGCTCCGATGCGCCTATGGCAACCCGCCGCGAGTTCGGCGAAGCCCTACGGGCCGAGTTGCCCGCAGCGATTCGCAAGTTGCAGTCCGGCAACGTCGCGCCGGTGGACCTGGCACAGGCGTCGATCGGCCCCGGTATGGCGGTCTTCAGCCGCTACAGCAAGGTGGTCAACGCCGATGGCGCGCCGATGTCAGTTCGCGAGGCGCTGCAACTGATCAACCACATGCTCGACGAAGCGCTCACAGAGCAGGAAGCCGATTTCGACGCCGACACGCGCTGGGCGCTGAAGTGGTTCGAGCAGTACGGTGAGAAGGAAGGCGTCTTCGGCGATGCCGAGACGCTGGCCAAGGCGACCGCGGTAAGTGTCGGCGGCCTGGTCGAGGCCGGGTTCCTCAAGTCCGGCTCGGGCAAGGTGCGGCTGCTCAAGCGGGAGGAGCTTGATCCGACCTGGGATCCGGTCACCGACACGCGCCTCACAATCTGGGAGATTACGCAGTATCTTATCCTGCGCCTGGAGCAAGACGGTGAGACCGGCGCGGCCGAACTGCTCCGCAGCGTCGGCGCCGGCCACGGCGAAACGGCCCGCGAACTGGCCTATCGCCTGTATCAAACGTGCGAGCGGAAGAAGTGGGCCGACCAAGCCCGCAGCTACAACGGCCTGGTTGTATCCTGGCCGGAAATCGAACGCCTCGCCCGTGAACGACGCCGCGAGCCCGCGCCGGCCGAAGCGACTCTGTTCGATAACGAGTAATTCGACGACTTCTGAGGAAACGAGCGGTCCATTATGGCCAAATCCAATCGTGACAAGATCGGCGACGCGCTGGAGGTTCTCCGGGATGGGCTTTATCCCTTCATCGAGCGAGAACTGAAAGCGCATTTCGGCAAGGACTGGAAGAAACAGGCCACCGACGACATGCGGCACACGCCGCGCGACAACGAATGGGACGCGTCGTTGCTGCTCAACGTCATGTGGAACCACTGGAACGTGGTCTTCCGTAATACGCTGGGGCATGGAGAACGCAGCCTGGTCAGCCTCACGCGAGATGTACGTAACGACTGGGCCCACCAAAAGACGTTCTCATCGGACGACACGTATCGCGCGCTGGACCAGATGTCGCAGCTACTGGCGTCCGTCAGCGCCGGCGAGCAGGCAGTTGAGCTTGACAAGCAGAAGATGGAGGTGATGCGGCTGAAGCTGTCGGAGCAGACCCGCTCCGATGCGCGCAAGCGGGCCGGCGAAGCTACCGAGGGTAAGCCGGCGTCGGGGCTAGCGCCTTGGCGCGACATCATCGAGCCGCATGACGACGTGGCATCGGGCAACTATCAACAGGCGGAGTTTGCGGCCGATCTCTACCAGGTTTGGAAGGGCATCGCGATGCCCGAGTACGGTGATCCGGTAGAGTTCTTTCGGCGTACGTACCTGACCGAAGGCCTCAGCGACCTGCTGACCAACGCGATCAAGCGACTGGCCCATAAACAGGGCGACCCGGTCGTTGCGCTTCAGACCAACTTCGGCGGCGGCAAGACGCACTCGATTCTCGCGCTGTATCACCTTTTCGATCCCGAGGTGAAGGGTAGCGACCTGCCCAACGTTGATGAAATGCTAGCCAAACTAGGCGTGAGCGACCTGCCGAAGGTGCAGCGTGCGGTGCTGGTAGGCCAGTACGTTTCGCCGGGCAAGGTGCATAAGATGCCCGACGGGACGATGGTCCGCACGCTGTGGGGCGAGTTGGGATGGCAGCTCGGCGGAAAGAAGGGCTACAAACTCGTCGAGGAAGCGGACAAAACGGGAACGAACCCGGGCGAAGGGTTGGTCGAGCTGTTCCAGTCGGTGGGGCCGTGCATGGTGTTGATCGACGAGTGGATCGCATACGCGCGGCAGCTCTACGAGAAGCATGACCTGCCGGCCGGCAGCTTCGACACGCAGTTCACGTTCGCGCAAGCCCTGACCGAGGCAGCGACAGCGGCCAAACATACATTGGTAGTGGTCAGCGTACCGTCATCTGACATTGAGACCGGCGGCCAAGCCGGGCGAGAGGCGTTGAACCGCT
Organism: uncultured Planctomycetaceae bacterium; assembly: GCA_964611695.1. Classification (GTDB taxonomy): domain Bacteria; phylum Planctomycetota; class Phycisphaerae; order UBA1845; family UTPLA1; genus CAZTAR01. Next base: position 14,054 of record CAZTAR010000037.1, read on the forward strand.
TGGAAAACGTCGTTGCACGTAAGGATGCGCCGTGGCAACCGGCGAGCACAGAAGAGGGCTTCGAGATTGTCAGGCGGCGATTGTTCAAGCCAATCGCCAGCGACGATCTTTTCCGCGACCGGGACAACGTCATTCGCACGTTCATCGAGAACTACCGCTCGAACAGCAAGGAATTCCCCGTCGATGCGGGCTCGGCCGAGTACGAGAAGCGGATGCGGTCGGCGTATCCCATTCACCCCGACGTGTTCGACCGTCTCTACATCGACTGGTCAACGCTCGACCGCTTCCAGCGGACGCGTGGCGTGCTGCGCTTCATGGCAGCGGTGATTCACGAGCTTTGGGAAAAACAGGATCGCAACCTGCTGATCCTGCCCGGCATGATCCCAATAGACGAGTCGGCTGTTCGCAAAGAGCTGACCCGTTACCTGGAACCGACCTGGTCGGCTGTGGTCGAATCCGATGTGGACGGCCCGGACTCGACACCCCTCGCCATTGACCGCGAAAACAGCACACTTGGGCGCTACTCTGCGACACGACGTGTCGCGCGGACCATTTTCCTCGGAACGGCGCCGCTTCATGGCACGGCCAATCGCGGCAAGGCTATCCAGCAGATCAATCTGGGTTGCGTCCAGCCGGGCGAGAGCGTCAACACGTTCGGCGATGCGCTCCGCCGCCTTCAGAACAAGGCGACGTATCTCAACACCGACGGCGAACTGACCTTCTACGACACCGCTCAGAACATCAATCGCGACGCCGAGTCGCGCAAGGCCGGTTTCACAGATGATGACGTGAAGCACTCCATCCGGGAGGCCTTGAAAAAGCAGGAAACCAGTCGCGGGGACTTTGCGCGTGTGCATGCCTGTCCTCAATCGCCGTCGGACGTAGCGGATGATCGGGACGCTCGGCTCGTAATCCTGAGTTCCGAATCGGCGCATCTGGCAAACAAGGACGACAGCCCAGCAATCGAGTCCGCGAAAGAGCTGCTGGCCTCGCGCGGGACGGGGCCGCGCATCTACCGCAACACATTGGCATTCGTCGCCGCCGACCGAACGCGTCTGACTGAGCTTGAAGATGCTGTCCGCTGGGCGCTGGCGTGGAAGGCAATTGACGAGAAGAAGGACGACCTCGATCTGAATCAATCTCAGATTCGGACGGTAACCACTAAACGACGCGAGTGGGAAGGCGTCGTGGAGCAGCGTATTGTCGAGACGTACTGCTGGCTGATTGTGCCTGGTCAGTCGGACCCGCACGCCGATGTCGAGTGGCACGCTCGCCGTCTTACCGGCCAAGACTCACTGGCCAAGCGCGCTTCCAAGAAGATGGGAACGGATGAGTTGCTTATCCCGCAGCTTGGGGCGGTCCGTCTCCGTATGGAACTCGATCGTGTGCCGCTGTGGCGCGGAGACGACGTGGAGGTTCGCCAACTTGCGGAGGACTTCGCCCAGTATCTTTACCTGCCCCGATTGACCAGCCCGAGCGTCTTGCTCGATGCCATCACTGACGGAGTCGGTCTGCTGACTTGGCAGAGCGATGCATTTGCCTACGCCGAGTCGAAGACCAAAGAGGGTCGCTATGCAGGGCTTCGCTGCGGGGAGGGCGTTCGCCCCGTTCTTGACGGCGCGGCGCTATTGGTCAAACCAGATGTCGCCGCAGCCCAACGACAGAAGGACCTGGCGAAACAAGGCATTGGTTCAACCGCAACGGCCGGCGACACAAGCAGCGCGGGCGCAGACACGCCAAGCACGACAACTGTGGGGGATGATAGCGATGAGGGCGGACAGACTGAGCCCGCGCTGCCGAAACGGTTCTATGGGTCGGTTGCGCTTGATTCAACGCGGCTGGGGCGAGACGCGGGCCGTATCGCCGAGGAGGTCGTCGCCCATCTCGTAGCAATAGACGGCGCCAAGGTCCGGGTCACGATGGAGATCGAAGCCGACATTCCCGAAGGCGTCGATCAAGCGATTGTCCGCGCGGTCACCGAAAATTGCCGTACGCTCAACTTCGGCTCCCAAGGCTTCGAGCAGGGGTGATCAACGAGGCAACGCTTTACGAAGCGAGTCTTGCCAGAAATGCAGTATCGTGACGGCTGGAACATTCACCGCCAGTGATGTTACTGATGGTGCACCCGGCTCCCGCACGCCGGACAGTACCGCCCCTCCGGCCTGAGCCGCTCATCACAAACGGGACAGCAACGGACCCCCTCTGGCCACGGTACGCCTCTTGGTGCCGCCGGTGGCAGCAGGATCAACAACGCCGCGATGACCGTGATCGCCGTCCCCGTGACGTAATCAGCCCGGACGGACCGGGTCCATCCTATAACGCGGGCGAGGTCGAGCCATTCGCCCAAGGCCAGGAAGTTGGCGAGGAGCAGAATTGCGGCAACCGGCACGACAACGATCAGCCTCCGCATCTTGATGGTCATGATCAAACCCACCTTTCCGTGCATAAGACACTGGGGCCATCGTAGCGCGGAGCCGACCGGCGCGCAAGACCTTTTTCGGAATGACGTTGTCACCCGCGTGCCGGTGACGTAGGACTCGCGTTCAGGAGTAGGCGGAGCCATGTCGTAGGCGATAAGTCACCAGTGTTCGGCTACGCATACTGGATTTCTGAGCCTCATACGGATCGTTGGGGGGTAGAAGTGCAGTTCACGCAGCTGCCGTTCGTGGCTGCAGGACCAAACTCGCAGCTCGCGCGCTGTCTCGCATCGGAGGGCGGACGGAATCCCTCTGGTTGGTCAGAGACCAGGTGGCATGGGCCCCATCCCCGGCATCATCCACGGATTCATCAGCAGGTCGTCGTCATCGTAGAGCTGCTCATCCAGCATTGGGTCCGGCTCAGGGGTCGATGGCGTGAGTTCATCCACGATTTGCTCAAGCGTGGTGTGGTCCGATAGAAGCTCTTCGTACTCTAGTTGATCTGGAGCTCCGGCGGACGATTCTGCATGCTCGTCGAGGCCGAGCTTGGCGGCTATCTCAGCCCCAAGACCAAGATCGTCTCGTAGGAAGGCCTCGCTGTCAGCCTCAACAGGGGCTCCGCTGATGGGATCACAGAGGAAGCCGTCGTCCTGCTCGGGTATTCGATCAGGAGGAATTGACAGATCGTCCTCGTAGCACGATCCGTCGTCGACCCCGAGGTACCCCGGTGCTGCTCCAGTGCCGCCAGTGATCGTGTCCGAATCACGTAGTGCGCGGCCAGCGAGTTCATAGACAAGAGGAAGATTGTCATATACTTGCTTCGCGTCACGCTGCTCCACCATCTCGTCAAGTTCATCTACCATGTCTTTAATGAACGCTTCGGTCGAACGCAGTGGGCCGAATCCATGGGTCTCGGGGCCCTCCACCCGGGGCAACATCGGATCGTGGTCGAAGGGAATGACTTCTCGCTCGGGCTCGGGAAAGACCTCGAGCTCGGGTTGCATCTGCAACCAGCGAGAGAACGCGCGAAAGAGCTGTCTACGATTGGTGTTCGTATGGCCAGCACCAGAATCGAGAAACGCAGTGGGTGGATCAAGTGCGTCAGGGGCATTATGCAGATCGTCAGCCTGATAGGGCGTGTACTCACCATTCGAGAAATGCGCCTCGCCTGGATGTGGCTCGTAAGCATCTGGATGAGACGACATATAGCCCTGCGGAGCCGCACCTCTCGTCTGCATTCCCTGGCGACGCGAGTAGGCGCCGCCGATCCCCGGTCTGAAGCGGTTCGGCTTGATCCCCCCAACGGTGCCGTCCAAAGTGAGTCGTTTCCGCTTACGGTACTGAGAGAGGCTCGATCGCAGTGGTCCCAGTGATCCCATCGTTTTCTCCCTGGCGAAGCAGCCAATGTTGCGTGGCTCGGCGTTGCTCTCCTGGCATTCTAGGCCAGCTACCCACGAACAGCGGTGACCGCGTGATGACTTGTCCCGGACTCAGGAGTACATGCGGTCGTGGCTGGGCGTCAGAGAGCATAGCTCTCGCTACCTCGGGGGAAGAATCGCGGCCAGAAAAGCGGCCGCGACGAAAAAGAAATGAGAATAGAGGTAAAACCAGCAGTGGGACGGTTACGCGAGAGATATCACGCGTGTGACGGTCTCCAC
>CAZTAR010000038.1:0-18075 GCA_964611695.1 uncultured Planctomycetaceae bacterium
TCAACCGACCGCCGGTACCGCCCGAGCGCTACGTTTTTCAACCGGCGTTCATAATAGTGTCACGTCCTTGTCACTCATTGCATTCATTGCGAACGTTTCGTCTGTTCCATAGCGGCTAAAACGGCCACAGTTGGCCCGTGTCGAACGCAAAGTCGCGAGCCACTACACATGCCACTTCGCATCGTTACGTTGCACACGTGCGAACGTGGCGCGTTTTTTGGCGGCTGTAGAATTGATGACCCTCACGAAACAAACTCAGTCGAATAGGGTGGCTGTTCCCGCGTCCAGAACTCGCATACAATCTCCAGGGAGGACCCATTCTCCAACACGCAACACGACGCCGCTTGTCGCCTTCGCATTACATCATAGTTATGGTATTACATAGTCCATTACATCTTACTTCTTACCTATCCATGATACTCATACTTATAACTTACACTCTCATGATAATACATCATTCTTCTCTTACTCTATTCTTCTCTTCTCTGGTCACGCTCTTGTCACACAAATGTCACGCTCGAAGTGTGACACTGTCACAAAAATGTCACGGTGCAAGCGTGACAAAAACGTGACAGCGTCACACAATTGTCACGCAATTGAGCTGAGCATCTCGGAAATTCCGAGATGCTCTCCATTCCAGGCTCGGAATTTCCGAACCTGACGCTATATACAATCTGACTTTGTCACTCGAATCTCGACGCGAGGATTCACCGGATCGACTTCGAAGATGGTCGGTAGATGTGTCAGAACGTTGTGGTTGTCATCGATGATCAAGCCAGCGTCGACGATGCCATCGTAGGTTGCCTTGAGCGAATGCTCAGCGTTGCGAATATCCCGGCATCGGTTGATTGGCCAGTAGAAAGTCGCCTGGGCTTTGGCACGCTCCCATCGTTTCCCCCTTCCACCTGCAGCCAGCGTCATCAGATGAGCTGCTTCACGATAGGTCTTCGTGTCGGCGGCTCGACGCCGCCAATGTACCCGGGCATTGGGTGACAGCGACCTGGGCGGCAACGGCAACGTGATTACTACGCTGGTCATTCTGCCTCTTCCCTCCCCCGTCGCTTTTGCTGGCGAATGGCATCGTTCATGCGCTTCTTGGCCGACTTGCCGTTGTGCCGATCGAAATTCGGGATGTTGAGACCTTCGTCGCGTTCCTCGAGCCACCCGACACTGAGCAGACCTGCGGCGAACCCCCCGTGCCCGACCGCATTGTCGATTATCTCGAACGCACAACCGGACAGTAAGCCATCGGTGGTCTCAGAGTCCGCCCAACTCCAGAACTCGATACAGAGACCAACAGCCTCGTTCCGCGAAATCCCGAGGGTCTGAGCTATCCGGATGATCTCGCTCTTCCGGCACAGGTGCGTTTCGATTTTGATCCAACCCATTAGTGATCCTTCACCGTTTTATGCGGGGCAATCATCCCCTGTTGCTCAGCCCTGTTGATCATCCCCCGCCAGGGCCACGCTGGATCCTTGAGGCATTTTTGCTTGACCTTCTTTTGCCACCGTCGTTCATCCCACGCCCGTAACCATGTGATCAAACGACGGATGCGGGACGGCACCGGCGTTACTTTCGGCGTAAGCCCAAGCTCCTTCATCCGCTTTGCCTCACGGGCCAGTTGCTCAAGCTCAACCTCCCAGTCTTTGCCCTGCTTTGCATATTCGGCTGCCAGTGTCGTCGTGAGACTGGCAAGACGAGTCGCTTGTCCTTTTGCCTCTTTCATGGGATCAACATGCTCGCGGCCATATGGGCTAGCCAGTTCCTGACAGCTCCATCCCTCAGGCAGAACAACAATCTTTGACCGCTCTAGGTCATAACGTGACCTAGAGCGCCATGCGAAATATTTCTCCCTGGCCATCTCTCTGACCATTGAATAATTGTGCGGCGGCGGATCGACAGCCGCGAAGCCCCACGGCATGTTCAGACTGCGGGCGATTTTTTTGGTGTTTTCCTTCGTAAAATCACCGTATGTCGCTGGCTCTTGATCAATTGGTTGCTGTTTGTTGCGTCCCATTAGTGATTCTTCACTTCCCCACAGCCATCGTCCCTATCTTGGCAACCTTGCGAAGGTTGCTTGAAGTGCCCCACTTCGATCATAACAATCAATCACATCGTGCTTGAGAATATCATTCAGACATGCGCAATGTCCCTTGAGCAACGCCAGCATCCATCGGGCATCGTCCGTTGGACAGGACGCCCCGGTATCGAGCAGCAATTCAATCCGCTCAAGCCGCTCTTCGATCTCAAGAATCTTGTCGATCATTACCGTTCTCCATGCACAACCGCCGCATCCAATAACCCGGCCAGCATCTCCGGCCGACAGCCAGCCCGTAGCCACGATCGAAGGTCGCTGTGCGGGAAGATGTGGATTAGCTTCACAGACTTGCAGATGCCGATCAGCCGGTCGGCAAGCATCCTTGCGCCGTACAAACCGGGCCCGTCGGAGTCGGCGATGATTGCGACGTCCTGACGGCGACCGGCCTGAAGCAGATCGCAGATGATGTCCGTGCCACCAGAACAACTTGGCCGACCAATAGCCTGCTGACCAAGTGTTAATGCCGCGGCTGTGTCGGTAGGCCCTTCGCAAACCAGCAACCGCGTCTTGTTGTTAAGCCCGGACGGGATGAACACACCGGCCTTACTGCCGGGCAGTGAAAACTTGTCGCCGCTTTCTGTTCGAAGCCGGATCCCGACGACCCGCCGGCGTGCATCGCACATTGGCCACGCCCACGCCCCACGCTCGCCACACCACATGACATCCAGCCGATTGAGGCTTGCCCCGGATACACCCAGTTGGGCCGCATGCGCAGCAAGGATTTCTGATCGCGTGTCCGCCTCCCACCGCCCCATGATCGACGGATAGTCCAGGTCAAACGGCCGACTTCGACATGGGACGTAGGACGGACGGGACACAGGATGCCCATTGAGCTTGTGGATGTACGCACGTCCGTGGGCAAGGTCGACGTGATGCTCAGCGCCGTCGGCGACGCGCATACAGCACGCGGCCGATCCGTCATGGGCGACGCTGCACCAATCCGGCTTTTGGCAGATTGGGCAGAGTCGCTGTGGCGACACACGCAACCACTCCACCTGTACCGGTGGCGGCGGACCTTGCGAAGCTTGTACCCAGGGATAGCTCATTGCGTTACTTGGCCACGTCGGCAAAGGTCATCTGCGGGTCTTTCAGTGCCTGCTGGAGTTGCACGGCCGTTTCTTCGACTGCGACACAGGCTGCAAATTTGGAGATTGCCTCACCCGCATTCTTCGCGCACCTGATAGTGTTCTTGGGCCGCTTGGTTTCTCCGACATATGTGATGATTTTCGCAATGGTGCTTCTCAGTTCTTCTGCAAACGATATTTTGTCCATCTCTCAATACCTTGTCATTGCTGGCGCCGGGACCGACTGCTCAGTCCGTCGGCGCGGCTTTCGATTACCCCAGTTCTCTTTTTCCGCGATCGCGTCGATCATCTCGCTCGCCTTCTTGTGGGATACATCCGTTGACAATCCGCGCGAAGCAAGGATCTTCGCCTGTTTGAACGAACACTTACCCGTATCCCACCGGCCGGTGATCTCAGCGATGAGCTGTCTGGCCTGGCTGTAGGTGAGATCGTTGGTGTTGATGCCCTGCTTCTCCAGCAAGGCGACCATCTTGTCCGACAAAGGCCGACTCTTGTCCCATCCGCGTTCTCGCTTGGGCTCAAGCCCGAACGCGTCAAACGGGTCGACTACCGTCGTGCGGTATTTGGCCCCGGCGATCAGATGGGCTCGACGATCCGCTTCTTGTTGCTTGGCTCGTTCTCGCTCCTCCCGGACTTCCTTCTCCGCATCGTCCAGTGTCTTGAGCATGTCCGCCTGACCGTCACGTTCGACGGTCTCACGGGCTCGGTCGATCACTTCGTCGCTGTAGTTGCCGCCAAGCACGTCCGCCGTCGTGATCAGTCGATGTCGCCCGGAGTTGCCTGCAAAATCGATGATGTCAAGCTGACGTTTTGCGCTTGTGTTGATTGCCGACCGCCGCATCGACGCCGACCCGAACATGTCGGGATCGTCGACACATCCGGGTAATGGACGGGTACCACGGCCAATCATCTGGCTATAAAGGGCTCGACTTTTCGTTGGCCTGGCCATGACGATGGTTTCGATGCCGGGATCGTCAAATCCCTCAGTTGCCACCCCGACATTGACCAGATACTGAAACTCATGGTTCGCATAATCGCTGAACAGTTGCCGCCGTTCGGGCTTTGGCGTCTTGCCTGATACCCACCGGGCCGATCCCGACTTGTGGCGGTTGAGGATTTCGCACAGCCGGTCAGCGTGGGCCAAGCTGGCCGCGAAGATCAACGTCTTGCGACCATCCGCCGTGAAGTCGATCGTCGGCGCGGCAACCTCATGCAGGTTGCGCTCGTACTCCATAACCCGGGCAAGGTCGGCCCCGTTCAGATCGCCTGCGGTCGTTCGTACAGCAGACAGGTCAATCCCGTCGACGTGGACAGACTGCTGGACGACCGGGACCAACCAACCGTCTTCGATGCCGAACCGGATGTCGTAATCAAAGGCCACATCATCGAAGACCTGACCAAGCGCTTCTTCGTCCGCCCGGTCAGGCGTGGCGGTGACACCCAGGATGTGCAGGTCGGGGTTCTGACGGTAGTGCTTGATCACGCGACGATAGGAGGCCGCAGTTGCGTGATGACATTCATCGATGATCAGCAAGCCGAAGTCATGAGGATTGAACCGTTGCATCCGACCACCGTTGTTGCCGGCAGTTTGCGTCTGGATGGTGCTGATCACTACCGGAGCTTTGCCGTGCAGCGAGTTCTCAGCGGCTCGTATGTCGGCCATCTCGATATCCGCTTCGATGCCGGTGACGAACTTGACCTTTTGAGCGGCCTGGAAGATCAACTCTTCGCGATGCGCGATGATCATCGTCCGACGGGGATGCCGGGCGAGAATGGATGCCAGCACAATGGTCTTTCCGAGCCCGGTAGCTGCAACACCGAGAACCGCCTGTGACTCATCCCACGCGGCAAGCGTCTGATCAATGGCGGATATTTGGTATGGACGTAGTTGCATACTACTGATCGCGATCCTCAAAAAGGTTGTTGCCGTGTCTTGCCTGCCTAGCCCAGCCTCGCCCTACCTAGTCCTGCCTGGCAATGCCTCTCCTGCCGCGCCTGCTATGCCTCGTCTTGCCGCGCCAGGCCCGGCCAAATCCTGCCTTGCCTGCCGAGCCTGGCCGGGCCTTGCCTCGCCGTGCCTCGCCGCGCCTCGCCACGCCTGCCGCGCCCAGCCACGCCTTACCTAGCCTTGCCATGCCACACCGAGCCGCGCCTGGCCATGCCTCGCCGAGCCCTCATTCCGCCCGATACATCGCCGCCTTACCTCGTGTCCGCTGTACGCGATGCTCTGCAATTTCAGCAGGATCAGTAATGACCGGCTCCCCATCGGACCGCGTCGTTTCGATCCGCATCCGCTCCTGATATTCACCGGGCCCAAGCCGATAAGCGCCCGGGCCTGTGTGCGGGCCACACTGTTCAACGGTCATGGGTGTTACGTGCGTGTCAACCATCACTTGTTGCTCCCATAATCTGATGTGTAGCTCGGGCCGTTGATCAGGATGATTTCAGGCGCAACGGTCGTGTCACGACTCCCGCGGGCGTTTTGCTTGGCCAGTGACTTGGTCATCTTGCAGTCGACAACCGTCCAGTTCTCGTATAGTTGCCGGATTCGCTCGCAGTCGTAACTGCTAACGACGATGCGGGTCTTATCAAAACGACTGAGAAGTTTGGCCAACACCTCATGCGACGGCCGCTTGCTGTCTGACCTGAACAAGCCCGGTGTAGTAGGGTCGGGTTCGTCGAAATCGTGCAGATAACGACCGTGTGACCGTGACTCACTCGGGTAGGGCGGATCAACATAAATCGCTGTATCCGCACTATCCTCGAATCGGGGGGTATGATCTCGAAGGCATCGCGATTGAGAATCACGACGTTCTGCAATCGCCGATGCCATGCCGGCAAAGACTCAACAGTACTCCGGAACCGAACGGCCGGTGATCCACCGTTTGCGGTCCAGCGCACGGCAATCTGGAAGTTCTGTCGATCCATCCCTGCTGTACCATTCCGTGAGACCCATGAGGCAAGGAAATACCAGTAGGCGTGCTCTGCATCGGCTTGATTCTCCAGCATTCCACCCTCTAGAAAGTCTCCTGCGTCGTTCAATAGACCCTCGCTGACAACCGTCCGTTGCAAGCGTGAATAGAGGTCCGGGGCAAGATGTGGGTCTTTAATGACTCGTGCCAAATTCGTAACAGAGCCATGCAGATCGTTCACGGTCTCTTGCCGTGATGGCTCCTTGGCGAAAAGCACAGCCATTGAGCCGCACATAGGATCGAAGAATTGAGAGTGCTTCCCAAGTTCCGCGACAATGCGCGGAGCCAGGGTACGCTTCCCCCCGAACCACGGCGCCAGCGCCTTGATCTTCATGGCGGTCACACCATAACCTTTCGCCTCGCGCGGGATTTCCGCTTGCCCTTCGACTCGTCAACCAGCTTCATGTATTGCCATTCCTTGATTTCAGTGAGGTGCTTGTGCGGCTTGTATCGCGACTTCCCACTGCAACCGCTTCCGATTGAGACAATCCAAGCCCTGCCTATTTTCTCTACGTGTGGATAGTGGACTGTGTAACCTGAGCCCCCAGTTGGCTTGAGATATACATGCCGATCAGTGATGCCCACTGCCTTGAATAACGCCGTGGGAATCGGCGAGGTACAGGCTTGAAGGCGTTTCGCAGCTTCCTTTCCCGCCTTCGTTCGCAGGTTGGGAACGAAGATGGTGTATCCGTGTTTCTTGTGCTTCCGGGAGCGCCATCCCGGCTTTGGGGTTTTTACGTCGCAGAAACCATGAACATGTTCCTGCCCTCCAAACTGACTGGTCTGCATCTTTTCTGCGCCCAGTTCCTCCCCTAGTTTGTTGCGACGCTTAATGACCTCTCGACCCTCCCGCTGCCATTCTTGGATCAGCGGCAGCAGCTTCCTGCCGACCTTGAAATACCTTCTATCTGCCATGTTCGTTTTCCTTCTTCGCGCTAATTACTCCGCCCGTCGCGGCCAGTGTCACTTCCGACAAACATTCCTATTTGTATGACCGCGACGGACGGTCAGGGTCATCGTTTCTCCTCACGTGGCGCAGCGTTGTACGTCGCCTCATTCGTCCATCCGCGCTTATGGCACGCTCGACAGCCCTGGCCCTTGCAGTACGGACACAGGGCGTATGGCCGGGTGTGCGTGAGTTGGCGGCGGAGGTTGTTGCAGTCCACCTCAAACTGCGATTGTGTGATGTCCGCGTAGAGCGGATCGTTCTCAGCCATCCGTTTGACCACCGCGGTTTTGACGCGACTGATCGTCGTGCAAAGCTCGACAAGCTCGTGGTCCCGCTCGAACGCCGCGATGATCTTGGGATCAGTCAGAACATTGCCGACGCGATCCGTAACCGCCTCAGGTGGCGCGGGCGGCGGATCAGGGGCTGCCGGTGGAGGTGGCGGCGGTTCCGGTGGCGATGGAGGCGGATCGTCGGTTCTGGACGGTGGCGGACTATCCGGGGGACTTGGCGGCGGATCGGCTGCAGGTGGCGGCGGCGGTGGTGGTGGATGCGCGGGTCGCGACTTGCCATCAGCGCCCGTGGTCCGGCTCAACTGCGGAATTTCCGCAGTTGATTCCATTTCTTTTCGGTACTTCGCGACAGTCTTATCACTTACTCCCACATGATTCGCAATCGCCCGGTCGCTTACACCCGGCCGCATCTTCAGCGCCCGCTTGATCGCCCGCTCCTTGTCGGCCGTCGACAGCCGAAAGCCGTTAGGACGATTCGCGCCCAGCGCATACCACGCGGCATCCTCCCGCGTCCCATCGATCACCCGAACCTCGAGATGTCGATTCAGGCACTCAGCCGCCGCCGCGCGATGAAAGCCATCAGCAAGCCAGTAAACCTCATCAGCCTTGAACGCGACCGCCGGCGGGAACTTGTCGCCGGCCCGCATCCGCTCGATGTACGCATTCACGATCGCGTCTTCGAGCTTGAGGCGGACCTGGACATCCAAGCGGTCTCTCCGCAGTTGCTTGACAGGCAGGATGATTACGTTGCCTTCCGCCATCACTTGATCCTCAGATGAGTGCCACGATCCATCAGGATCGCGCCGGGGACTTCTTCGCCCGCTGCTAATGCAGCGCGAATCGCATCGCCGTTGGGCTCCCAACTTTCAGGGATGTGCGTGCAATGTTTGTGGGGGACTGCCTTGGGATCGTGGATGTCGAGCGGCTGCTTACCACCGTTCTTGCTGATGCTCACGCGGTACCGGCGTGTTTCGAGTTTCGGTATGCCGCGATCCTGAAGCGCGATCTTCAATCGCTCTTTCAGGGATTTGGCGGCGTTTTCGTCAACGCGCACGCGGGCTTGAAGCCGCTCCATCTCTTCCTGACGCGCTTTCGCCCTGGCCTGAAACGTCGTGATGAGCGCCGCGTAGTTGTCGACCTTGCCGAGAAGGTCAGTTTCCAATTCGTCAAACCACTCATTGACAGCCTGTTCAACTTTCGGGTCAGTGACATCACCGCCGCATTCATACAGCAGGTCATCTAGCGCTCGCATGTCGGCCGTGATGTCGAATAGTCCTCGTGTTGGTTTCTCTTGGTCCATTTTTTTCTCCGATCAAAATGGGATGTCGGACGCCACCTTCGTCATCTCGTTCGCGACGGTCAGCCAATCAGCAGGCGTCATCTGCGGCTCGGGCTTACCGATGTCCTTGATTGATTCAAGCCACGCGTTGTTGCGTTGCTGCTGTTGTTCGACCGTTGTGCCAGGCCACACCTCCAACACCTTCGCCCATGCCTCGTCTTTGGTCAGGCCGGTCGGCGGTGCAAGTGGAGGTGATTCAGTTGATGGCGGCGGTGTCGATGACGGTGGCACTTCTGATTGTGCCGGCGGCGGACTGGCTGGTGTTGCTGCTGCTGGTTGTGGCTTGACGGGTATGATGTCCGGGTAGTCCGGATTCTTACTCTTGACCACATCGATGTTAAGTTGACGATCCAACAGGTTTGCGTCGGCAAATTCCTGCTGGGCGAAGGCCTCAGGCTCAATCCCCTCCGCTTCCATGCGTGCGAGATTCGCTGGCGGATCGCAACAACCCAAATACTTCGCAAGCACCCAGGCCGCACTGTTAGACAGGGTGATCATTTGCGAAGCTTCGCGAGCCTCACGATCCTGGAAGACGAGCATGATTTGCGGATCACCGTGACGGCTTGTGAATGGACCGTCCTTGCCACCAAGAACAATCTTGACGATCCGAACAGGATGATTTGTGCAACAAGGGATTCGTTCTGCCTTGGGGGGCGCGTCTCGTTCTGCTTCGTTTTGCCATTGATACGGCATCTGATGTCCTTTCAATATCTCGTGGGTTTTGGTGTAGGTGGGGGTGTGACTGGTGCGGCTGCCGGTGGCGCTTGCTCGATCGGCGTCGCGGTGCTCAGCCAATCCGCAAGTTTGCGGCCGAAGTCCTCGCCCGGCTTGTCGATGATTGCGTCCTGATAGCCGCCCGTCCGATCTTTGATGACTTCAGCCGTGTGATCGGCGCTGAGTTGCAACAACACATCGAATTCATATTCAATGCCCTTGCCCTGTTCGGGTTTCAGGCCGATGCGGACCGGGCGACACTTATTGCCCTCGTCTGACGTGCGCCATTCAGTGTCAGCCCGCATTGTTGAGATGATGTGTGCGGGACAGGTCAGGATCGCTTCAACGAACCGCTTGTGCTTTGGCGTGACCTCGCCCCATGCAGCCCACTTGTTACCCGACCTCTGACTTCGGCCAACACGATCGACCTCTTCAAGCAACTCCCGCCACGCATGACTCAGGCTGTCGATGATCAGGACGTCGTGGTGCTTTGCCTCCTCAATCGCCCGCATGTAATCGTCAACGGTGCGCTGTCCGAGGTTACAGACGTCGAAGTCGAATCGGTCGGCATACTTGCTAGCGCTCCGGTTCTCAGTGTCAATCAGCGCGACACGTCCACCGATACCCACTGCCATACGCAGCGCTGTGAACGTCTTGCCGCTGCCCGATGGGCCGAAGATCGCACATCGAAGTCGCGTACCAACCTTTGTTGCCTTTTGAAACATGGACGCTCCTTTCGTGCTACAGCCCTGCGGCCGTCAACTCCGCGTCTGCCTGCGCGTGTGATGGCGATGGTTTGGTGATCTCTCGATTGCGATTGGGGTGTTGCCAGTTGGCGTTCTGGAGATCATTCTCGGCCAGCGACTCATGAAACTGCTCAAGCCATTCGAGCTTCGTATAGACGCGACCTCCGCTCCGGATATGTCGCAGATGGATGATCTCGCCGTTACGAGCAATTACGCCCTTGCGGGCCCAACGCCAAATCGCGGACGGCGAAACTTTGCCGGGAGTTGCTCTTGCTGCCTGCGCAAACGTGATGTGATCGCTGGCCTTTTCCCCAGCCTCCGCCTCGGTGAGTTTCTTTTTCTTGGCGCCCTTCTTGGTACGTGTTTTCTTCGCGCGCTTCTTCTTCATCCTCAGTACCTCGTAATGACTTTCATGGGTGGTGGTGTTGCCGGGATGGTTGGCTGTTCGAGCAAGTCGTGGATGAGGTCAAACAAGCCCCCGATCATCGGCGGGTCGACCGGGACGGTCGCCGGCACGCCCTTGATGTTGTCGGCCCAGGCACGTAGCTGGACGGCCTTGTCCGGTACTAGCGACTCGCACGCGTCAGCCATTTGGCGCAGGCGAAGACGCCACGATTCGGCCGTCCAGCCGTCCGGGACGTGGCCTTCGGCGACCATCCGTTCGGTGTCAGCCGCTATGCTCGATCCAAGTTTGATATTCGTTGCAGCCATTGCGGCTGAGTTTGGAGTGGGATTGGGCGCGGTAACTCTTTTTTTTTGCGCGAGGTGCGTAGTCCTTTGATGTGACGAGGCTTACGTGCACAACTTTTTTTTGAAACCCCCAAAACGGTAACTAGTTACCGTTTTTGAGGGAGAAAAACGGAGGCAGCGGCCTTTGTCCATGAGACGACGGCAGCAAGATTGGCAAGTTGGAGCGATCGGCCAAGAGATTTCTCGGCAACATCCGCGATTTCCGCTTAGATCAAGAACCCTCCTGCAGTAGGATGATGGCCTAGAGTCCGGTGTATGGAGAATACCGGTTCGAAGGATTGCTGCCTGGTTTCCTTGGCTGGAAACTGCATGTTCCGAAACATAGACATCGATTTGTGAAGGGTAGCTGAGCGCCACGGGAACCTTCATCCTACCATATGCAAGCTCTTTCTTGGTGAGGTGTCACATGTGTTCGAATGCCGCCCGATTCGTATTACCTGTCCTCATTATGACTTGCTTGCCGCTCCACGTGGCGAAAGCTCAATGCCCAGGCGACAGCGAGGTGATTCTATCCAGCATTGATTCGTTTCTAGAACGACAACTGGACAGGTTCCTTCCGCTGCCTAGCGATTATCCACTTGAGTTCCAGAGTGCGCAGCTTGTTCAGACGTACGACGTAGAAGAATCGGATCCCGAATTCGGATCGATCTACCACCGGGCCGATACGTATGATTCGGCGCTGGCCGCGTTCTACTTCTTGAAACGAGGAGATATTGACCGAGCGCGGGATCTGCTCGATGGGGTTGTTTACATGCAGGAGCTTGATCCAGATTTTGACCCGCCACAGGGATGCCCGAACCGGGAGAGCTATTGGGCAAACGATCTGCTAAGCCCCAATCGCATCCAGCCTTCCATAGACAATTGGCGCAAAGCAACGGGCAACATGGCTTGGCAGATCATCGCATTGACGCAGTTCTATTGTTCGACAGGCGAACAGGAGTATCTTGAAGCCGCCATGTGCATGGCTGACTGGATTCAATCCCATACCGAACAACCCATGAGCGCATCGGACGAGTTCGGTGGCTACTCAATGGGTGAAGAGCAGGACGGCAGCCCGATCAGCGGTTTCTTGGAGGGTCGTAGTATTGAACACAATGTTGGTGTTTACGTAGCAGCAACCAACCTGTATGTGCTGACAAAAATGCAGAAGTACGATTCGATGGCGACGCACGCTCAGCACTTCGTACAACTCATGTTTGACGACGCCGGAGGCAAGTACTGGCTCGGGACCAAGAGACATGAGACAACGGGCGAAATCGTGCGGAACTACTACCCAATTGCGGCTGACGCGCAAACATGGACGACTCTTGCGTCCATTGACGAGGAAAGCCGAGCGATCCGAGCTCTCGGATGGCTCACTGAGCCCACCAGCAATATCGTTGTCAAGGACATCACCTGCGACGACAATAGCTGTCAAGACCCGTGCCAGATTCCTTGCGCTAGCTGCTACAGCGACGGAGCTACAGACGATTGCTGCTATTATGGAACGCGTTTCACGAATCACTATGATGCAAGACACGTCCAATGCGAAATGACGGCTAGCGCCACGATGGCCCTGTGTCTGATCGATGATCAAGCCGCCGCCGAAGAGATGCTCTGCAACCTCGACAGAATCAGGCTTACGGCGCCGGGATCTGATCCAGGTGGAGTCGGAATTGTCGCAACTCCCTGGTGTGACGGTGCTCCAACGGGCTTTGCCGGCGCGGTATATCCAAACAAACGACACGTCGCCAGTACCGTTTGGGGCGGTTTGGCTGTCATGGTTTTCAGCGGAGAACCTGCCGCCAACCCTCTGCAGCCCCTGTTGCTAGGAGACTGCAATGACGATGGCATGCTGACTATCGATGACGTTGGCGATTTCATCGACGTTCTGCTTGAGGTCGATCAGACCGCATGTCACTTGGCCAAGGCAGATATGAACAGCGACAACTCGGTAGACGGCCGGGACATCGGTCCTTTCATCGCCGCGGTCCCGAGTTCTTACTAATCAGAACACCTAATTCTGAGCCTCCCCGGATTGTGGGATATTCGTTACGAACGGATCGCTTGGCTGATCCAAGTTCACTGCAGAGCTAAACGCGCTTGGTTGCGCGATCATGGAGTGGATGTCTGCCCGCATCAGCCAGACATTGATGGTGGCGGCGCGAAAGGCATGAAGGAGGGTGCCAAAAGCAAAATGAAAAAGACCGATCATCCCAAGGCCAGCGGTCATTCCGAGCATTGACCAGCCAGCCGATTGCCCGCGACCAGATTCATTCGAAAAGATTAAAACGGCCAAAATCAAGCAGGCTAAAGTGGCGGCCCAAATCAACACGCCGACAACCTGCATTGTTGTGGCAAGGACATGAATCGTCCTGTAGCGTGGCGGCCGAGACCACACGGATGGATCGTATATGTCATCGTTCGGGATGACCTTCTCGCGCTGCGAATCCAGCTCCTGCTTCTTCCGCCCGGCGTGCGCTTGCCGCCATGCCTCGCGTTCCGCCATCTTCCGTCGCTTGGCTTCTTCGTTCTGTTGCCGCTTTGCCCTTCTGGCGAGATCAATCTTTTCTCGTTCAGCCGACCGCGCCTGTTGTTGAGCCAGCCGAACTCGCTGTTTCTCTTGCTTGATCAACTCTTTCTGTTCTTTTCGAAGTTCGATCAGCACGTCATAGCTACTGATGTCGATGGGTGTGTGACATTGGGTACATTCGAGCGGCTGTTCCAGGATTTGCTCATCAACAACGAGCTGCTGGCCACAGCCAGCACACTGAATAGGGATCTCTCGGTGCGGTAGATCAGGCATCTTGCCCTCCTCATACAAGAGTGACGACTACGAGTCCACTTTTTTCAGGTCGCTCTCCCTCGCGGCAAGTCGCCAAGCGGCAAAGCTATCCGGCTCAACACGTCGATTCGTTCCACTCCCCTTGAACTGAATACGGCCGTCGCCACACGCCCGTGAAATGCGAGCCTTGGCCTTTTCAAGCGTCATGCCGTCGATATCGTCCAGACAACAACGAGCCGCTTCTGTAATGCTCAACCACGGCTGCGCTGCTTTGTCGGGCTGAAGACTTACCGTCAGATTCAGTGACGAGATCCCAGTCGCCAAAAAGTGATTGACCATTGCCGTGGGCATCAAGAGTAACCGTCCTTCCGAATCTGCGACCTGAACAAATTGTGCCTCGGCGCATGTATGTGGTATACTTTCTGAAGCCACTTTGTCCTCCATGTTAGGTCAAGTGGTTAGGCCTCGGGCAGGTGTTCTCGCACCCGTTCGAGGCTGTTTTTGTTGTCAAAGAGTCCCGTCTGTCCGATAACTAAACGCTTTGGATTCATGAGGCTGCTCGCAATGCCACAGCGCCCATCCGTGGGTCACGAGTCCGTGCCCCACTGCGGCAAGACCAGGCGGGGATCGACAACATCGATCATATGTTAGGGTACTGTACGGGTTGTGAGTTGTCAAGGTTTCACTCCACTTTTCATATAGGGTATTCACCCTATTTGTGCCGCGATCGCCTTTGCTTTGTTCTCGTCCCTTTCGGCGTACACGGCTTCTGTTACCAGGGCGCTGCTGTGACCAAGCAGTATCTGTGCTGCCTCCAATCCGTGTTCGCGTCTGACGTCAGTTGCGAAGTTGTGCCTCAATTGATGTGGATGCCAGCGCGGCACGATGCGAGTGTCAGGCACAGGCTGTCCTTGCTCTTCGAGCTTGCGCTTCGCATCGCGGTCGGCAAGGTCACAGCCGCGGGTGATCGCGCGGCGGTAGCTGTTGACTGAGTAAACAGCCAATGGCGTGCGTATGGGTTCGACCTTCACATTAGTCCCCGGTCGATTGCCGTACTTCAGGGGCGTTTTGCGTGCCTCATGCCGCCACCGGCGTTGACGAGCGACGGCTTCGCACGGTTGAAATAGATGGGCCGTCAGATCAGGTCTCAGCCAGGAGCGTAGGATTTCCTGAGCCTTGGGGCCCAGGTAGATTTCTCGACCACGGCCGTGATGCATCGTCTTGTGAGTCTCAGGCGTGTAAATCCACGTCTTGCCGGTCAGGTCCAGGTCCTGGCCACGCATGATGACAACCTCACCCGGTCTCATCCCGGTGTATCGCTGAAGCTGGATCATCGTGGCAACCTCAGGGACCACGAACGACAGGATGGCATCAATGTGCCGATCAGGGACCGGCATGACACGTCTCGCCGCGCCGACAACTCGATTGTCTTCTCGCAGAGGCCGAAGCTCTTGAATTGCCTGCACGACGGAAGGCGGGATCATCTCCTCAGCTACGCCAAACCGAAACACCGTGATGAGGCTACGTGCATACTTGCTGGCGGTTCGCGACATCCAGGGCTTTCGGGGAGGATCGGCATTCGGGTCGCCGCGCAGCATCGAGTCCCGCACAAGTCGCAAGCGTTTGGGGCCAAACTTCGCCGCCGGCGTTTCGCCGAAAAGCCGGCGCAGGACGCGAATCGCCGCAGCCATGTTGTTGCAGTGAGATTGCGTGTAAGAGCCTTGGATCGATTGCCAATAGGCCAGGCAGAGTTGCGTGATCGTCGGGCCGCAGGCTGGTTCATCCGGCCGATGACTGTCGGTCGGAAGTCGACGGCCGTCACGCTCCCATTGTGCCAGCAACCGGGCATACAGCTCTCGACTCGCTACCGAGCCATAGGGGCCAAGATAGAAGTCACGGCGTCGCTTCGTGAGCGAATCGGTGAGGGTGACGATGGCTGTTTCGTTGCCATGAACAAGGCGTTGCCGGTAAGCGGGTGGGGTCTTTCGTGGCATCGTGCGGGCCTCCGAATCGTTGCGCGGTACATGTACCGCGCTAAAACAGGTGGTTGCCGCACTGCCCGACTCAGGCAGGTAAGCGTAAAAAACGCTTCGGTCGTGACATACGTCACTGGGCGATACAGGACTCGAACCTGTGACCTCGCGGGTGTGATCCGCACGCTCTAGCCAACTGAGCTAATCGCCCGTCTCGCTGGTTCACGGCCACTGCGGTTGAACCAACGTCATTTGAATTCAGATTCACGCCATCCACCGTGAAACTGTTGCCATTCTACCATCGATCGGCGTGGGGGCAAGGGCCTCCGGCATTCCGTCTGCCCCCCCCATTCCCAGCCGCCCACCCCTGCTCTCTTTATTCTCACATCTCATTTTTTCCTCGTTGCATGACGGTTCAATCGTAATGCAATACATTCTCCAAAAAGGCCGATATTGGGACCGGCCGAAACACCCAACCGAGGGACCGAAAATGGACTCGACCGTCAATGCAAACATCGAAGCCTGGCTCGACGATCCCGCCGTTGCCGAGACGGCCAAAGCGGAAATCCGCGAACTTCAGAGTCGCAACGACGAGGCCGAATTGATCGATCGATTTTACCGCGACCTCGAATTCGGGACTGGCGGTCTGCGCGGCATCATGGGGGCCGGCCTGAACCGCATGAATATCTACACCGTCGGCGCCGCCGCGCAAGGCCTTGCCAACTACGTCGTTCGGCAAGGTCCGGAGGCCATGCAGGCCGGCATCGCAATCGCCTTCGACTGCCGACATCAGAGCGACACCTTTGCCGAGCGCGTCGCCTGCGTCATGGCCGGCAACGGCATCACGACCTATCTCTTCGAGGCGCTGCGACCCACACCGGAGTTATCTTTCGCCATTCGGCACCTCGGCTGCACATGCGGCGTGGTCGTTACGGCAAGCCACAACCCGCCGCAATACAACGGCTTCAAGGCCTATTGGACCGATGGCGGACAGGTTGTCCCGCCGCATGACTCCGCGATCATCGAAGAGGTTCGCGCGGTCGGCGGATTCGGCAACATCAAGTCGCTCGGTTTTGACGAAGCAAAATCGAGCGGGCTGATCAAGATGATCGGGCGCGACGTGGACGAGGCGTTCCTTGATCGCGTGCAGGCCTCTTGCCTCAACCCGAACGCCTGCCGGAGCCAGGGCGAACACATCAAGATCGTCTATACCGCCTTACACGGGACAGGCGGGGTGCTCACCCCGCAAGCCCTGGAACGAAGAGGCTTTCAACATGTCCTCGAAGTGCCGCAGCAAGCCGAACCGGATGGGGCTTTCCCGACAGTCGATTCGCCGAACCCGGAAGAAGCCGCCGCGCTGAATATGGCCATCGAACTCGCCAATCGGGAAGGCGCGGACCTGGTCATTGGAACGGACCCGGACGCCGATCGGATGGGTATCGCCGTTCGCGACCCGGAGGGGGAGTTCGTGCTCATCTCCGGAAATCGAATCGGCGCGTTATTGACGTATTACATTTGCGACCAACTCACCCGGAACGACCTCTTCCCGGGCGACGCCGTCGTGCTTACGACGATCGTTAGCGGTGATCTGATGAAGGAGGTCGCGCGAGCCTATGGGGCGGAAGTCGAAGAAGTTCTGACCGGCTTCAAGTGGATCGGCGCGAAGATGCGCCAATACGAGCTGGAGGGCAAGGCGAACAAGCCAAGCAAGACGTTCATCTTCGGCGCGGAGGAAAGCTACGGCTACCTACCGTGTGCGTATGCCAGAGACAAGGATGCCGTGACCAGCGCGGCGTTCATCGCGGAGCTTGCCGCCGTCGCAGCCGAAGAGGGCCAGAGCATCTACACCGTTCTTGAAGGTCTCTTCGCTCGGTTCGGGTACTACGAGGAAGGGGCGAAGAGCATCCTGATGCCTGGGAAAGAGGGCGCCGACAGAATCAAGAACCTCATGGAAACGTTGCGGTGCGAGCCCCCTGCCACGATCGGTGGTGTCGCCGTCTCGACGATGGCCGACATCGCGACTGGTGAGATTCGCGATATCCTCACCGGCAAGGTCATCGGCAGCTATGATCTGCCGCCCAGCAACGTGCTCCTCCTCTCGCGCGAAGACGGTACCAAGGTAATTGCCCGCCCCAGCGGCACGGAGCCGAAGATCAAGTTCTACGTCCTGGCGAAACAATCGGGGGAAGACCTCACCCAAGCACGACGGCAGGCCGCTTCGACGATTGAATCGGCCATCGCGGACCTGACCGCTCTGGCCGAGAGCATCGGCGTACCGACAAGTTGAGGCTATAGCGTTTCACGTTGATATGTGGCACCGGCGTCTCGCCTGTGAGGCAACGGCACTCCGCCTCCTTGCTTCCACCGGCGAGACGCCGGTGCCACACTCAATCGT